>CANHFN010000152.1 GCA_947459935.1 Actinomycetota bacterium | reverse complement strand
TCAGCAGATGCAAAGCGACTGTTTAAAGAGTTTGGTTTTTCAGTTGACAACATCGTTGCCCAAGTAAAGAAGGCGATTTAATGAGCGTTCAAGATGTAGCAAATGCCGGAACTTCTATTTGGCTAGATGATCTATCTCGAGCCAAGATCACCGGTGCAGATCCACAATCACTTCCATCCAGAATCGAAAACAGTGGCGTCGTTGGTGTAACAACTAATCCCAGCATATTTAGTGGAGCTATTAGTGGAGCGGCTGAATACGCAGCAGACATAGCATCGATGAAAGGTGCATCAGTTGATGAGGTCGTTAAGAAACTGACCACAGATGATGTTCGCCAGGCATGCGATCTGTTTGCTCCGATATTTTCTAGTAGCGGCGGTTTTGATGGTCGAGTAAGTATTGAAGTTGACCCTCGTCTTGCTCGAGACACTGCAGGGACTATTGCCGCAGGCAAAGAGCTCTGGTCAATCGTGGATCGTCCGAATGTAATGATTAAAGTTCCTGCAACGATCGAAGGCCTACCAGCAATCACAGCACTTATCGCAGCTGGAATAAGCGTGAATGTGACCTTGATTTTCTCCGTTAAACGTTACGGTCAGGTAATCGATTCATTTATGAAGGGCTTGGAGCAGTGCGAAAATCCTTCGCAAGTGCATTCAGTCGCATCATTTTTTGTTAGTCGAATTGATTCCACTGTAGACGCTCTACTTAAGAAGAATGGTTCTCCGGAGGCAATAAGTCTGCTTGGTAAAGCTGCCATCGCAAACGCTCATTTGGCATATCAACTGTTTGAAGAGAAATTCTCTTCCGATCGTTGGGCTCAATTGTCATCTAAGGGAGCCAATAAACAACGTCCGTTGTGGGCTTCAACTGGAGTGAAGGATCCGGCTTATCCAGATACGCAATACGTTGTTGAGTTAATTGCACCAGAGACAGTAAATACTATGCCGCAGTCCACCCTAGATGCCTTGATTGATCATGGCATCGTGCGCGGAAACACGATTACCGAAAATTACCCTGCAGCTGTAGACACATTCAGATCCTTGGCTGCTTTAGGTATTTCCCTGGATGAAATTACGACCGAGTTAGAAAAAGATGGCGTTAAGAAGTTTTCCCAAGCTTGGGATGAATTACTCGAGAATGTAAAGGCTGCCCAACAATCATGATTTCAATCAAAGGAAATGCACTCTCAAAAATCGATCGCGCATCGACAGAATATAAAGCTTTGCAGGCTTTCCATGAACGACTGAAGGTCAAGGACTCGACAATTTGGGGACCAGAAGCCCAAGCTGAAGCATCCATCCGCCTTAATTGGATCGACCTTCCTGAATCATCTCGAGAATTGCTACCTCAGTTTGATGCCCTTGCCGCAAAGTTTCGGGATAAAACCAATGTTGTTCTGTGCGGAATGGGTGGTTCATCACTTGGCCCAGAAGTAATTGCTCAGACATTTTCAAAGAAGCTTTTCGTGCTGGATTCAACTGATCCACATTACGTTTCACATGCCTTGAATACCGACTTAGCAAAGACTGTTGTTGTCGTGAGTTCAAAATCTGGCTCCACAATTGAAACTGCTTCTCAACGTGCACTCTTTGAAGGTGCTTTCAAAGATGCTGGACTCAATCCAGTTGACCATATGGTGTTTGTTACAGATCCAGGTTCTCCGCTCGATACGCAAGTACGCGCAGGTGGATACTCAGTTATAAACGCCGACCCTCACGTTGGTGGGCGCTTTAGCGTGCTGAGTCCCTTTGGTTTATTGCCAGCTGCACTCATCGGAGTTGATGTTTCAGTACTTCTTGATAATGCCAGTGATACTAAAGCTTCTTTTTATGCTGATTCTCAAACTATGTGCGACATCGCCTACTTGCTTACCCATGTTTCTGATCAGTATGTTGCTTATTCAGACCAAGGTTCTGGGATGCCGGGCCTTAGTGATTGGATCGAGCAACTCGTTGCTGAATCAACTGGAAAGAATCAAGTTGGCCGACTTCCTGTTGTTGCCGAATCAACACATCTTGGTTTGGAAGGTAATGCTTTTACGGTCGCATTTACAGGAACAGCAGATTTAGTTGTTGAGGGCGATCTAGCATCTCAGTTCATTGTGTGGGAGTGGGTAACTGCCCTTGTTGGCGCAGCACTTGCAATAGATCCTTTCAATCAGCCGAACGTGACTGAAGCAAAGGAACAAACTTCTGCACTACTCAATGAATGGAAGGGTGTTCTGCCTAGCTTTAACGGTGATTCAACCGTTGGTGCTGTAGAAATATTTGGTCCTGGAAGTAATGTAATAACAGCGTTATCACAGTTAATTTCTCAGATTCCGGCAGATGGATATATTGCCGTCATGGCCTATTTGGATCGCAAAGATGATGTTGCGATCGCAGAGCTTCGTTCAATTCTTGCCGAGAAATCAGGCCGTCCAGTCACTTTTGGTTGGGGGCCACGCTTCCTTCATTCAACAGGTCAGTTCCATAAAGGTGGCCAGCAAAATGGCGTGTTCTTGCAAATTACTGGAGATGTTGAAAAAGACATTGCTATCCCAGGGCAAGGTTATGGATTTAAAACTTTGGTAGCAGCTCAAGCACTGGGTGATGGCAAAGCACTAGCGTCAAGAAAATACCCACTCCTTCGATTCAATCTTACAAATCGCGCAGTGGGTATCTCCGAAATACTAGAAGCTGCAAAAGCTCTTTAATTCTTTATTCTTCGTCATCTCCACGAAGCTTGCGTAATGCATCTTCAAGAAGTTTTTCACCTTCAGCGTCCGTGCGACGTTCTTTAACATAGGCAAGGTGAGTTTTGTAAGGCACATTTACTTCTGGGCTAGGCGGATTGTTGCGATCACGGCCTGCTGGGTATCCGCACTTTGGACAATCCCACTCTGCTGGAATAACTACTGTTTCTTCAACTGCAAATGATGGACGAACTTCATGTCCATTGGCACACCAGTAAGAAACATAGGCGCGAGCGATTGAATCGCCGCGCTCTGCCTCGCCCATTGG
>CANHFN010000151.1 GCA_947459935.1 Actinomycetota bacterium | reverse complement strand
TTGATTGCAACTTGTCTAGCAAGGCGAGTGTCTTCGGCAACATAAACATCAGCCATACCACCCGTGCCAATCATTTCTCCAAGTTTGTATCGACCACCAAGCAACGCATCAGTCATGGGCTGCTCCTAACAATTCCGAAGTTGACGATGCCGTTTCTGAAATATCAGCAATCAGAATGGTGACATTATCAGGTGCACCATTTATATATGTCGCATCATTGAGAAACTTAACTGCCTCATCTTTATCAGATTTCTTTAAACCTACTTTGATCTCTTTATCTGTTAAAACCCCTGACAAACCATCTGAACACAGCAGATAACGATCACCTTTTTTAACTTCATACACTTGAAGTACTGGCGTTACATCACCGTCTCCGCAAAGAGCCTGGGTCAACATCGAGCGTTGCGGGTGCTCAGCAGCTTCAGCTTCCGTAATTGCGCCCTGATCAAGAAGTTCTTGAATAACAGTGTGATCGTTACTGAGTTGTTCCAATGTATTTCCACGCAATCGATAACATCGTGAATCACCAACATGCAGCAGAGAAATTTGATTGTTGCGAATCAGCAATGCGGTCAGAGTTGTTCCCATTCCACGCTTTTCAATGTCTTCATTTGTCACAGCAGTAATTTCTTCATCAATACTATGTAATGAGTGCATCAATAGATCTTCAATAGAATCTTCATCAATACTTTCAGATGCCAGTGTTGGGGCAAGTTTTTGCAAAACTTGTACCGCTATGCGAGAAGCGACCTCACCAGCAGCATGACCACCCATTCCGTCAGCAACAGCGATTAGTTGAGGGGAATAAAATCCCGAATCTTCATTTCCTTGGCGAACTAGGCCAATAGCCGAACGCGCAGAGGTTTCAAAGAAGTGCGCGCTCATGATGTAAGCCTAACGGTGTAACCTTCAAAGATGAAGATCTACGCACACCGCGGATCCTCGATTGAGCATCCGGAGTTAACCATGGCTGCCTATAGGGCAGCTATTGATGACGGGGCTGATGGTTTTGAATGTGATGTTCGTTTATCCAAAGATCACCAGCTGATTTTATGGCATGACTCAGATATGAACCGAATTGCGGGTAATGGCGCTCGAATTTCCAAGTTAACCTTCAAAGAAATCAAAACTCATTATCAACAAGTAATGACTTTGGAGGAGTTGTTGGTGCTTGCACGAGACAACAAAAAAGAGTTAGCAATTGAAACAAAACATCCAGTGTCATCAGCAAGTGCAGTGGAAAAGAAGGTAATGAATCTGTTGCAACAAGAAAAAGCTGTTGCTGATATTCATGTTATGTCTTTTTCATGGTTGGCACTTGAAAATGTTAGAAAAATTGATCCTCAGCAAAAAACAGTCGCATTGCTCCACGACACATTTTCTATTGCAATGAGAAGGTTTACGTCAGCGCAATCGATAGGTCCAAAAATCACTGCATTTAGAAAGAATCCTCACCTCAGACAAGACCCACGTAATCTCTTCGTGTGGACCAGTGATGATGCCGACGATATGCGTTTTTGCGCTGATAATGGTGTTGATGTCTTAATTACAAATACCCCGTCATATGCAAGGTCGGTACTCGGGTACAATTAACAAGTGAGTACATACGCCTATCTCGGTCCCAAGGGAACATTTACAGAGGCGGCTCTTAAAAAGATCACTTCTTCCAATGATCGCCTTATGCCATACGCCAACGTCACAGCAGCACTTGATGCGGTTCGACTTGGTAAAGCGCACTTTGCATTAGTGCCCATTGAAAACTCTGTCGAAGGCGTCGTTGCTCGAACTCTTGATGAGCTAGCAACCGGAGAGCCATTAGTGATCGTTGGTGAAGTTACCCTGCCTGTTTCCTTTGCGCTAATGATCAAAGGTGATGAAAAAGAGATATTACGAATTGCAACACATCCTCATGCAGAGGCACAGTGCCGTAATTACGTTGCCACTAACTATCCAGATGCAGAATTGATTTCAACTGCATCAACAGCAGCAGCAGCCGAGGCAATAGCACGTGGTGAATTTGATGCAGCAATTGCAGCACCTGTTGCTGCAGCTCATTACGGGCTTCGAGTAATCGCAGACAATATTGGTGATAACCCAGGTGCGGTTACTAGATTTATTGTGGTTGCAAAGCCAGGTTCAATTCCAAAGAACACTGGTTGGGATCGCACCTCACTCGCAGTCTTTATTGGTGTTGACCATGCGGGCGCTTTGCTAGATATCTTGACTGAGTTTGCTAAGCGGGACGTAAACTTAACTTTTATTCAGTCACGTCCAACTGGAACATCCCTGGGCCATTACCATTTCATTATTGACGCTGAGGGTCACATTGCAGATGCACCTGTGAAGGAGGCAGTAGAAAGCCTTCGAGCAATCTGCGAAGACATACGATTCCTTGGCTCATACCCACGAGAAAAGGCCAGTAAATGATCGACATCAAGTTCCTACGCGAAAACCCAGATGCAGTACGAGCATCTCAAAAAGGGCGTGGGGAAGATGTAACGATCGTCGATAAAGTTTTAGCGATTGATGAAATTCGCCGTGCAACCCTTGAAAAATTTGAAACTTTACGCGCAGAACAAAATGTTCTCTCCAAATCAGTAGGTGCGGCAAGTGGAGCAGAGAAAGCATCGTTATTGGAGAACGCGAAAGAACTAGCTTCCAAAGTAAAAGAGGCTGATTCAAAGCGCGCAGAGATAGAAGAACAAGCAAAACAATTAATCATGCAACTCTCAAATGTTTTAGATCCAGATGCACCAATCGGTGGAGAAGCAGATTTCGTTGTTATTGAACATATCGGAACTCCACGCACATTTGATTTCCAACCTAAGGACCATGTTGAACTTGGAAAGTTATTGGGTGCGATTGATACCGAACGCGGTGCAAAGGTTGCGGGTTCTCGTTCTTATTACCTAACAGGTGTTGGTGCGATGCTGGAATTCGCACTTGTTAACTACGCAATTTCATCTGCACTTAAAGCTGGATTTACTCCAGTAATTCCACCAGTGCTTGT
>CANHFN010000150.1 GCA_947459935.1 Actinomycetota bacterium | reverse complement strand
GCTATTAACAAGAAGTTAGAAGCAGAGGGAAATGGTGCTGCGGCACGTAATTATCGTTTGCGCGATTGGCTAGTCTCTCGCCAGCGTTACTGGGGCACACCAATTCCTATCATTCACTGCCCGGCGTGTGGTGAAGTGCCAGTACCTGCAGATCAATTGCCATTGACCTTGCCTAATGCAGAAGGATTAGATTTAAAGCCAAAGGGAACTTCACCACTTGGTGCAGCAACTGATTGGGTAAATGTTAAGTGCCCTAAATGTTCTGCTGATGCAAAGCGCGACACGGACACGATGGATACATTCGTGGATTCTTCTTGGTACTACCTGCGTTATGCAGACCCAACAAATGCCAATGAACCTTTTTCTAAGAAGGATGTAGATACTTGGTTGCCGGTTGATCAGTATGTTGGCGGCGTAACCCACGCGATTTTGCACCTTCTCTATAGCCGTTTCTTTACGAAGGTTTTGAATGACATGGGAATGGTTGATTTCAACGAACCATTTACGCGACTACTTAATCAAGGAATGGTTGTTATGGATGGCTCTGCGATGTCGAAGAGCAGAGGCAACTTGGTACGACTTTCTGATGAGCTCGAAAACCATGGTGTTGACGCAATTCGTTTGTCTATGGTTTTTGCAGGACCACCAGAAGATGACGTTGATTGGTCAGATGTTTCACCATCTGGATCAGTAAAGTTTTTAACCCGCGCTTGGAGACTTTCTGGTGATGTAACAAGTGAACCTGGTGTTGATTTCAGTACCGGTGATCTTGGTTTGCGCAAAGTAACTCACAAAGCTTTACATGATGCTTCATTTGCCGTTGAATCTTTCCGATTTAACGTTGCAGTTGCACGAGTTATGGAGCTTGTAAATGCAACACGTAAAGCCATTGATTCGGGATGTGGGGCTGCAGATCCTGCTGTTCGCGAAGCTGTAGAAGCGATTGCAATTATGGTCTCACTTGTCGCTCCATTTACAGCCGAAGAAATGTGGGAACGTCTGGGCCATAAGCCTTGCGTGGCACTTGCGGGATGGCCAGTAGTAGATGAAAACCTGCTTGTTGCCGATGCTGTAACAGCTGTTATTCAAATTAATGGAAAAATCAAGGATCGTATTGATATCTCCCCAACGATCACAGATGCTGAACTTGAGGCAGCAGCCCTTGCCATGCCAAGTGTTGCAGAGGCTTTGGTGGGATTAAGCATCAACAAGGTGATCACGCGCGCACCAAAGCTTGTAAATATCGTTATCAACAATTAAATCGCTAGCGCTATATAGCGCATACCAACAAATGACAATTCGGCAATGGAACAGTTGCGCAATGCCTTTGAATCCCTCAGAAATTGGTGGTTTGATCTTCACTACTCCCAGATTCAAAAGCGAGCTTTACTCGGAATAAGTGTCGTACTCATTGTTCTTTCTGTACTCATAGTTGCTCGAGGCAATAATCAAGAGAGCCCACCGATAAGTATCGTTCCAATCACAATTGCAGAACCTGAAATCTTTGTTGATGTAACTGGGGCGGTCAACAATCCAGGTGTTTACACATTAACTGGCAAATCAAGAGTTATCGATGCAATCAAGGCAGCCGGTGATAGCGCACCTGGTGCGGACTTGAGCACTATCAACCTAGCTCGCGTATTGACCGATGGTGAGCAAATATATGTTGACTCGACCGTTGTTAATAGTGCAGGGGTTCGTGTTTCCAAAACAGCTCGCGCTGGGCCGATCAATATCAACAGGGCCACAGCACATCAGTTGGATGCCTTAGATGGAATTGGTCCCGTTATTGCGCAGCGAATCGTTGACTACCGAAAAATCAATGGCTCTTTTCTTAGTATCGATGATCTTCAAAAGGTGAGCGGAATTGGTGCAGCAAAATTCGCTCAAATCAAAGCAAAAGTCAGGATTTAATTGATTACAGGGCATTAGCCCTAGGTACTGCTTTGTGGTCAGGTGCTTTATTGCAAAGTGCGGCGTCTCCTTGGCGAGTTTGCATAGTTTCGCTGCTCTTGATTCCATTGGGATTTCGAAGAGGTCGATTGATAGTTTTCATCGTAGCCATCCTTGTGGGTGCTACAGCGATGTCTCTTCGACAAGCATCTCTGGAAAACTCAATTGTAACACGCCACTTTGATTCACAAATTGATTTCACGGCGCAAGTGGTGACAGATCCCAGTCAAACTAGCTCAGGCAATTACTCCTTCACGGCAAGATTATTGTCTTTTGAATTCGACAATAGGCACAGCACGTTGCGCGCTCCTGTTCGAATCATTTCAAAACAAAAAGTTGAATTTCTACCTGGTCAAACAATTAGGGCTATGGCACGGGTGGTGCGAACAAAAGAAGCCCGAGTTGCGGCGTTACTACTAGTTGATAAAGATTTTGAAGAAATCACTTCACCTTCTCGTTGGGCAGCAGCCCTTGGTGCAATAAGGACTGGATTGCGAACTCATTCAGGTGGTGGTGATTCGGGTTCACTCATCCCTGGAATGGTTCTTGGTGATACATCTAAGCAAACCGCACAATTTAAAGATCAAATGAAACGATCAGGATTAACACACTTAGTTGCGGTAAGTGGTGCAAATTTCGCAATAGTTTCTAGTTTTGTTCTATGGTGCATGCAGTTCTTGATTCGGCGCACTAGTTATCGGGTAATAGCAACTGCAATTGCACTTGCTTGCTTTATCGCATTGGTCAGACCGTCTCCATCTGTATTACGAGCCGCGGCTATGGCGGCGGTTCTGCTTTCTGCGCATGTCACTAAACGCAAAACAGATGCTCTGCCAGCTTTGGGATTTGCAATAGCAGCGGTTGTGCTGGGAGATCCATGGCAATCACGAGATGCCGGTTTTGCACTATCGGTGCTAGCAACAGCAGGTTTGCTCTTATTCGCACCGCTTATTGAAAATCACCTACCTACGCACAAGAAGTTAGCAGGCGCGCTGGCACCGCCCATCGCAGCTATGGTGTTTTGTGCACCCATCCTGGTTGCTCTTTCTGGCTATTTATCGCCCATGAGCATTGTTG
>CANHFN010000149.1 GCA_947459935.1 Actinomycetota bacterium | reverse complement strand
GTTGCAAGTGCATCTGCGCCATCGCCACCGAATTCTGTTGGAACATGTGCGGCATATAAACCATTCTTAACCAAAGCATCTTTTGCTTCTTGAGGAAAGCGATGATCTTCATCAACGGCTTGTGCGTAAGGTGCTATCTCTTTTTCAGATAGCGCACGCACACTCGCACGTAGCTCTTTGTATTCAGAGGGTAGATCAAATACGTTTTCCATTAGGACTCATTCTTATCGCGTTGTGCCAGCTTTTGTAAGTACTGATTATAGTTTGTTAAATCATCTGGCTGCCCCATAGCCGCTTGGCGCTTGGCATTACGATCAATTCGATTCGCCTCACGGGTGTCTTCGCGGCGCCAATTGATAAATGTGGCTGCTAAAGCGATCAATATAGGGATCTCGCCCATCGCCCAACCGACTGAACCTCCAAGTTTTTGGTCAGCCAACAGGTCTGTTAGCCACGGGGTTTGTAGTGATGCGAAATAGCCGCCATCTATCAAAGTTGAAGTGGACATCAAAGCAACAGAGAAGAATGCATGAATGCTCATCGCCGTAAACAAAACAACAATTTGAACTAAGTAAGGAATCTTTCGAGGATTAGGGTCCACTCCAATAACTGCACTAAAGAATAGGAATCCAGCTGCTAAAAAGTGAAGTGTCATAAACAAGTGTCCAATATGGCTTTGCATCATGCTTGCGAACAAGTCTGTGAAGTACAAAGCAAACAAAGAGCCGTCAAAAATCAAAAGTGCAACGATTGGATTTGTATAAAACACGCCAACTTTTGAATGAAGCACTGCTAGAAGTGAACCTCTAACGCCGCGCTCAGATGGAGTTCTGCCTTGAGGAAGTGTTCGCAAAGCTAATGTAATTGGAGCGCCAAGAACTAAACCAATGGGTGCAACCATTCCTAGTAACATGTGAGCAATCATGTGATATGAAAATGAGAAATGGGCATATAAACCTAAACCACCACTGGTTGCAAAATCTATGACAGCAATTCCAAGGGCAAATGAGATTGTGCGACCGACAGGCCATTTATCCCCGCGCTTTGTTAAAACCATTACACCTTTTATATAGAGAGCAACCATTAAGACCAAGATGCCGATTATTAATGCATTTGGTTCATAGCTCAGAAAAATTCTTGACCAGGTGGGTTTTGGTGGTGTCGAAATCCCAGCGATTGCAAGAGCTGGATCAAATTCCTGCTTTCCCGGTCGATCTGGTGTGCTGGTATTTGATAACCACGATCCCATGGCAACGGTAACTACCATGATGATTAATTCAGTTGTTAATAATTTTGCGAAGCCAATCCAGTTAATAGCCTCTTTACCTTCGAGATTCTTTCGGTGTAAGTATCCAATTACTACTAACAAAATAGTTGCAGCGGTTTTACCAATAACTATGTAGGCATAAGTCGAATTCCAGGCTGATACAAAATTGAGTCGAGCCCAGGCATTAACAGTTCCACTTATAACCACAGCTATTGCTGCCCATAACGCCAACTTGCTAAAGCGGGGCACGGCAATAGCTCGATCGGATGCCGAAAGCATTGCGATGGCAAGAATTCCTCCTACCCACAGAGATAACCCAATAACGTGAATAACAAGGGATCCGATGACCAGTGAGTGTGATCCACTTGAGGCCGCATGACTTTGGAAGACTGGTGCGATTAAACCAACAACAGATACCGCCAATAGAAAGATAAGGCTAAGGATTTTCTGCGCTTTGAACGCACCGAAAAATACAAGGATTGCAATCAGAGCTTCAAATGCTAGGTACTGACCTAAAGTGATTTGTGTAACGAATGATCGAATCACTGTTCCATCTAGTGCGCCAGATAGTGGCGAGTCGAGAATGAGAGCCAATGTAAAAACAATCGATCCCAAAACTCCAATAACCCATACGGCAGCCGAAGCCTTTAGAAAGTTCCGTAACTTTTCGGCAGATGTCGAAGTTTTACCTTCAACATCAAGTAATAGAAATGCCATGGCCAAAAGGGCACCGATGGTTGCAAACCCACCAAGCAAGTTGAAGTACTTAAATGTTGTACTTAAAAAATTCATCGCTCAGCAAATAATTTACGAGCATATAGAGAAAGCCCAACCGTTACTAAAACTGCTAGTAAAAGCAAAAGGATCACAAAGAAGTTTGTCCCCCAACTACTACTGGCCGGTGTTTGTGACTGAGTTGGTTCAGGAGTTGGGTTTGCGGTTGAAATTACACTTGGCGCTTGATACTTAAATGTAAAACTACCCTCTAGCGGAACTTCACCTTCAGAGAGCAAAAAATATGTGACTGTATACATGCCGGATTCAACAAGTGGTCTGATACCAACGGTTGCACTCACATCTGAGATTGTGATTGTGCCATCGTCAACGCGAATACCGTTTGGATCAGTTACCGTGATTGAGTTGGCATCAGGAGCATCTGCTATCAAAGTTACATTTCCAGTAACTGTCACATTTGTCGGGGAAACAGAAAGCGTAGAGCCACTTACGGGACTAGTGCTTACTAATGTATTTGCAGAAGCACTTGATACCCCTAGAAACATCAGAAGCAGTATCGCTGTGATGCGAAAGCGGCTCACGGTTTTCCTTCCATGAGGGCTTGGGAAGTCCCTCAATTCGCGCCTATCGTCTCACTTCTTTACACTTACTGCCTAGCCTATTTCAGGAGTGGAGAGTGTGATGCCTACATATCAATATGCATGCACCGCATGTGACCATGAATTTGAGGCGATTCAATCCTTCTCAGATGACTCCCTGACTGAGTGCCCGCAATGCAAGGGTGAGATCCGCAAGGTCTATACCGCGGTCGGAGTTGTATTTAAGGGGTCAGGATTTTACAAAACAGATTCTGCAAAAAAATCTACTGTCGCTGACCCACCAAAAGCTGCGCCAGCACCGAGTGCTGATTAGTCCTCGTGATGTGGTGGTTTGTCTGACTTAATTTCTGCTTCACGTCGAGCTTGCTCGATAGCGGCTTCAGGATCGATCTCGTCTGAAGTCACATTAGGAAAGAGGTCGCTCATGGAATTGATTCTACATCGTTAAAGGAAT
>CANHFN010000148.1 GCA_947459935.1 Actinomycetota bacterium | reverse complement strand
GTCGAGGACGGGCGGCCAACAAATGAAGCTAATTGCAGCAATGAGCGGTGGGGTTGATTCAGCAGTAGCTGCTGCTCGCGCAGTTGAAGCTGGCCATGAAGTAATTGGCGTTCACTTGGCTCTTGCTGCAAACCCACAGAAGTATCGTTCTGGTGCCAGAGGTTGTTGCACAATCGAAGATTCACATGATGCACGTCGCGCCGCAGATGTCATTGGTATTCCTTTTTACATCTGGGATATGGCAGAAGAATTTCATGATGGTGTTGTTGAAGATTTCTTAGCTGAGTATGCAGCCGGAAGAACTCCTAATCCATGTTTGCGCTGTAATGAGAAGATTAAGTTTGCAGCAGTGCTAGATCGCGCGCGGGCGATGGGATTTGATGGTGTTGTTACAGGCCATTATGCAAGAACAGAGATAAGTGAAAAAGGAAAGACACTTCATCGCGCAGTCGATCACTCAAAAGATCAGTCCTATGTTTTATCTGTATTAACTATTGAGCAAATCCAAGGCGCAATTTTTCCTTTGGGGGATACGACTAAAGTTGATATTCGACTTGAAGCCGAAAGGCGTGGACTAGCTGTTGCACAAAAACCTGATAGCCATGACATTTGTTTTGTGCCATCAGGAGATAACGCAGGATGGTTGCGTGATCGCCTTGGCAGTGAAGTCGGACCAATTGTTGATCAAGACGGAACTAAGATTGGTGAGCACAAGGGTGCTTACACATACACAATCGGACAGCGCAAAGGATTAGGCCTTACAGTCCCAACTTCTGATGGATCCCCACGCTTTGTCTTAAAGATTGAGCCGGTAACAAATACCGTAGTTGTTGGCGCTCGTGAAGATTTAGCAATTTCTACTATGCGTGGAGAGCGTCCTGTGTGGTGTGGACCAGCTGTGACTAGTGAAGAGCAAAGAGGTTTTGTTCAAGTACGTGCCCATGGCGCAGCGCTCCCATGCACATATTTCTTTGATGGCACATTGCTTATTGCTCAATTGGATGAGCCTTTGCTGGGGCTAGCAACAGGGCAAGCAATGGTTATTTATGATGGTGATCGTGTCGTGGGATCAGCAACAATCTGCGAGACACAATGACAAATAATGCTCGCCATGCAATAACTGAACTTATTAATGAGATCAGGGATCATCAATTTAAGTACTATGTTTTAGATCAACCAACAATTTCTGATGCCCAATTTGATGATTTGTTACGTCAGTTGCAGGAGCTAGAGGAGAAGAATCCTGAACTGCGTGAAGCAGATTCACCCACACAGCATGTGGGAGGTGGGTTTTCTACCCAATTTGAACAACGCGATCACATCGAAAAGATGATGAGCCTTGATAACGTCTTTGATGTGCAAGAGCTATCGACTTGGTTTGATCGAGTTGAAAAAGAAGTGTCATCACCAAATTATTTATGTGAAGTCAAAGTAGATGGATTAGCCATTAACTTGACTTATGAAAATGGCCAGCTGGTTCGAGGGTTAACTCGAGGCAACGGCGTGACTGGTGAAGATGTCACACTCAATGTTAAAACCATAAAAAATCTTCCACACGCCCTGGTTGGGAAAGACCTTCCATCTCTGATTGAGATTCGCGGAGAGGTTTTCTTTCCTATTGCTGCTTTTAATGAGCTCAATGATTCACTAGAAGAATCTGGAAAGCAGTTATTTGCTAATCCCCGAAATGGTGCAGCGGGATCGCTGAGACAAAAAGATCCACGAATTACCGCAGCGCGACCTTTATCGATTGTTGTTCATGGGGTTGGTGCAAAAGAGGGCATAAGTTTTGATTCCCAAAGCGGGGCATATGGGGAATTGAAGAAGCTAGGTCTGCCAACAAGTGATCGATTCAAGGTGTGCGGCAGTCGCAAAGAAGTTGAAAAATTCATTCAGTACTACTCAGACCATCGCCACGATGTTGAACACGAGATAGATGGTGTGGTCATTAAAGTTGACGACCTCTCGCAACAACAGCAGTTGGGTTTTACTTCCCGCGCTCCTAAGTGGGCCATTGCCTATAAGTACCCACCTGAAGAAGTAACAACAAAACTTCTTGATATCAAGGTAAGCGTTGGTCGCACGGGTCGGGTTACGCCTTTTGCATTTATGGAGCCCGTAAAGGTTGCTGGCTCAACTGTCACCAATGCAACCTTGCACAACGCCGAAGAGATACTTAGAAAAGGTGTATTGATTGGCGACACCGTAGTGATTAGAAAAGCTGGTGATGTGATCCCAGAAGTCTTAGGTCCTGTCCTTGATAAGCGCACTGGAAAAGAAAAAGCATTTGTGATGCCAACTCAATGTCCTGAGTGCGGCTCTGATTTGCGCGCAATGAGCCAAGGTGATGTGGATATTCGCTGCCCAAACACTCGAAGTTGCCCCGCCCAATTACGCGAACGTTTTTACTACATTGGATCTCGTGCAGCATTAGATATTGATGTTTTGGGTTACGAGGCAGCCGTTGCGCTTCTGGAGTCCAAAATTATTACCGATGAGTCAGATCTTTTTGATTTAACCGCAGAGAAACTTGTGACATCAGAATTTTTCATAAAGAAAGATGGAACTCCAGCTGCCAATGTTGACAAGCTTCTTGCTGCCTTGAATGAAGCAAAGAGCAGGCCGCTCTGGCGAACTTTGGTTGCACTTTCTATTCGACATGTTGGACCGACCGCCGCCCAAGGATTGTCATCAGCGTTAGGTTCTATTGAAGCGATCTCACAGGCAACTGCAGCAGAACTTGCCGATGTTGATGGAGTTGGACAGATTATTGCCGATTCAATTGTGGAATGGTTTGCAGTTGATTGGCATCAAGAGATCATTAGAAAGTGGAGCGCTGCTGGCGTTCGAATGATTAATGAACCAACAGAAACATTGCCTCAGACTTTGTCAGGATTAACTTTTGTGGTTACAGGTGGCTTGGAATCCTTTAGCCGTGATGGGATTTCAGAAACAATTGCTGCCCACGGCGGGAAGGCCGCATCTGCTGTTTCAAAGAAAACCGATTATGTCTTGGTGGGTTCAGACCCCGGGTCAAAGTTAGCTAAAGCACAAGAATTGG
>CANHFN010000147.1 GCA_947459935.1 Actinomycetota bacterium | reverse complement strand
GCAATTGAGTCAACGCGTGGCTTGCAAGGTGGATTCATTTGGGAGATGTGGGATCACGGTCCTGTTCAAACAATGCCAGATGGCTCCAAGCGAAACGCATATGGTGGCGATTACGGTGAAACAAAGCATGATGGCAATTTCTGCTGCGACGGAATGGTCTTCCCTGACCGCACTGCAAAGCCAGCAATGCATGAATTTAAGGCGCTGGCCGCACCTTTTGTTGTAAGTGCGGTTAAAGTGGCAACAGGGCAGTTTAAAATCTTCAATAAGAATTTCTTTAAGGATTTAAGTGAGTACCAACTTCAATGGTCCATCACATGTGATGGTGTTATCCAAGATGGTGGAACCGTAAAACTGCCTAAGGTGGCACCGCGCAAATCAGTTAACTTTAAAATCTCTTCTAAGAGCCTTGCAAAAGGTGCTTCTCGTGGTGAGCGCTTCATTACATTTTCACTTGTATGTGTTGCGAGTACCCCATGGGCATTGCCAATGTCAGAGATTGGTTGGAGTCAAATTGCATTGCCTTCATCAGCTCTAGCGCAAGTTAAGAAGACACAAGAACTAGGTGATGTTGTTGATGATCATGGACAAATCATTTTGCCATACGGAATTGTTGCGCCTTCTGTTTCCTTATGGCGGGCACCAACAGATAACGATCGCATAGGACATATTGCAACTAAGTGGGAGCGATATGGTGTCCGTGAGATCTCACGAACAGATTGCGTAGTGAAACAAACTTCAACTTCTATCAAGATTTCAAATACCTGGGAAACTAGCACTGGTGTTTCTTTCAAGCACACACAATTGATTACGCCTGTTATTGGTGGTTTTAGCGTTAAAGAAGCCGTCACTATTCCAAAAGCATTTGATGATCTTGCACGAGTTGGAACCTTGTTTGAGCTCGATGGTTCGTTGAGTGATCTTGTGTACTTTGGTACTGGATCTCACGAGTCATATCCAGATCGTAAAATCGGACGTATCGCACGATATGTTTCAACAGTTGCTGCGCAATACATTCCGTATGTTCGTCCACAAGAAAATGGTGGTCATGCCGCAGTGCGCTGGTTTGAACTCACGAATTTATCCGGAAATGGCCTTCGTTTCGCTATGGCCAAGCCAGCCCAAGTCTCTGTAACGCCTAACAGGGATGCAGATTTGGCTGATGCCACACATGATGTTGAGGTCACAGCATGTGGCAATACCGTTGTTCATATTGATGCGGCACATCGCGGTGTTGGAACAGCTTCTTGCGGCCCAGATACTTTAGATAAGTATCTTGTTAAAACCGGCGTCCACACATGGGAATGGACTGTTACGCAGATCTAATTGAGATGACCGTTAATCTAAATGAGATAATGGCCAATTAATTGCAATTGGATATTTACAGGTTCGACCATCACCTGAAGACTTACCGCGTGCACGTCGCCACATCCATGGCAGTGCAAAGGTTGCAAACCAAGCAATAGTTACCGCTCCTTTAACAAACTGTGGAGTTGGTTCTTGTGGCGCTAAAGGTCTGCGCCATGATGGATCAAATGGAAGATTAATTGTTTCTAAAACTGCTTGTGCTACTCGATCATGTCCCATTGGGTTTAGATGCAAGCGATCAAATGCTAAGAAACGTGGATCTCTAAATGCTTCCTCTTCATTTGCATCACAAAGTATTGCCCCAACTTCTTCTGCCATTGCTCGCACATTCTCATTAAAGACTTTAAATCGTGCTTGCCATGATTCTGCAAGGCGACCAGTACTGCCACTATCTTCAAGTACCGTAAACAACATCACTGTGGCCCCAGATGCTGCGACTTTTCTTACCGCTTCTGCATACATTGGCAGCGTTACATTGGGATTGAACTTAGGCCGAATAACATCGTTTGCACCGGCATGAAAAGAAACCAGTGTTGTTTTATCAATCACCTGAGCAATGGCTGGCTCTAGCTGTTCATCAATCACTTGCTTTAACAACTTGCCACGGATTGCAAGGTTTGCGTATTGAAATCCAATTTGATTAGCGGCCATCACATCAGCGACTCGATCAGCCCAACCACGATACTGACCATATTTCTTCTCATCACACATGCCTTCTGTGAATGAGTCGCCAATGGCGATAAAACGATTGTATTTCATGGCTTTTGCCTACTTTTCGCGGCGCTGCTGATCTACGTGGAACAGCGCGATTGAGGTTGCAACGCTTGCATTGAGCGATTCAGTAGTGGCGCTAATTGGAATTGAGACAACAAGGTCACACTTTTCTTTAGTAAGACGTGCAAGACCCTTACCTTCAGAACCAACAATGATCATCAAGGGCTCTGTTGCAACCTTCATGTTGCTGATCATGTCATCTGATTCGCCATCAAGGCCAACAACAAACATTCCAGCTTTTTTGGCTGCATCAATGGTTCGGGCTAGATTTGTAATTTGTGCAATTGGCAATCGTGCAGCAGCTCCTGCAGAAGATTTCCAAGCCGAGGCTGTCATTGTTGCTGCGCGACGCTCAGTCATGATTACACCAGCAGCACCAAATGCTGCAGCAGAACGAATAATTGCTCCAAGGTTACGTGGATCTGTCACGCCATCTAACGCAACGATCAACGATGGATACTTTGCTCGTTCCATAATCTCTTCAAAACTTGAATACTGGAAAGGTTTGATAGCAAGAATAATTCCTTGGCTATTGGGAGAAATGCCTTCTACCTCAGCACGATGTGCCTCACGAATAGGTAACCCGTAATGGAGTGCAAGTTTTAAGCTTTCTGCAACGCGATCATCCACATCGATACTGCGTGCTACCAACAATTCAGTGGATGGAACATTCTCACGTAAGGCTTCGAGCACTGCGTTACGTCCTGCAACGATTTCACCGCGAGGGCGATCACCCTTTGGTACGCGAGGAGAACGAGTCTCCTTCTTTTCAGCAGCTTTCTTGCGCTTTGCAGCTGCGTGATAAGGACGATCTTCCGCCTTTGGAGTTGGTCCTTTTCCTTCAAGACGTCGCTTGTTATTTCCACCAGTACCGGCAGATGGTCCCTTTTTTGATTGGCGAATAGCGCCTTTGCGGGATGAATTGC
>CANHFN010000146.1 GCA_947459935.1 Actinomycetota bacterium | reverse complement strand
TAGCCTTGACTGGTTTGGCAATTATTTCGCAAATTTGGGATGGATTAAAACTAGATAACATCGGTGTGATCGCCAGTTTTGGCGCATCCTTTGCCCTTGCATTTTATTTTTTGTGTGGCGAATCAATGTCGAACTACCGTGACAATATATCAATCACGATGTGGGGGTTTGTCTTTGCCGGACTTGCCTGGTGTTTAGTACTGCCAATCTGGACCTTTCCTTTTGAGCTCTTTACGACATCAATTCCTTTAGAGGGATTGCTCGAAGGCAATAGCGCACCCGGTTGGGTGTTAATTCTCTATGTTGTAATGATCGGAACGATTCTGCCGTATTTATGTGTGATGAATGGGCTGAAGAATTTAAAGGCATCTACAACAAGTGCATTTGGCTTACTTGAACCAATCTTTGTCGGAATTGTTGCATGGATTTGGTTTGCTGAATCATGGACAGTAATACAGCTACTCGGTGGAGTAATTGTCATTGCTGGTATTTATATGGCAGATCAAGCACGAAATAAAACTGCTTAAGCTCCGAAGTTATCTTCAGGTGGAGTGTTTGTAGCTTCGCGCTGTTGTGTCCAATCTGTTCCACTACCTGGGTTTTGCGGCATGTCATAGAAGCGCGCATAGTGAAGCTGGGCAGAGACAGTAATAGTTTTAGTAGGACCGTTACGGTGCTTTGCAACAATTAAATCTGCTTCGCCTGTTCGGTTTTGTGAATCATACATATCATCACGGTGAAGCAAGATAACCACGTCAGCATCTTGTTCGATCGAACCAGATTCACGAAGATCTGAAAGCATTGGTTTTTTATCTGTTCGTTGTTCCGGTCCACGGTTTAGCTGCGAAATGGCGATAACAGGAATGTTCAACTCTTTAGCCATTAGCTTTAATTGACGAGAGAACTCAGATACTTCTTGCTGGCGGTTCTCTACTTTCTTACCTGATGACATCAGCTGTAAGTAGTCAATAACAATGAGTTTAAGGTCATGACGCTGCTTTAACCGACGAGCCTTTGCGCGGATCTCCATCATTGAAAGGTTAGGTGAATCATCAATAAATAGCGGTGCCTCTGAGATTTCACCCATGCGGCGAGCAAGTCGAGACCATTCATCATCAGATAAAGAACCTGAACGAATATTGTTAAGTCCAACACGTGCTTCAGCAGACAACATACGCATTGTGATTTCACTCTTTGACATTTCAAGAGAGAAGATAACTGAAGTTAATCCGTCATGAATTGATGCATGACGTGCGATGTCAAGACCTAGTGTTGACTTACCCATAGCAGGACGTGCAGCAAGAATAATCATGTTACCTGGATGCAGGCCATGAGTTAATACATCAAGATCTTTAAAGCCTGTCTTAACGCCTTCTACACCAATGCCTTTTGAAATCGCTTCGATCTCATCTAGCGCTTGTGGAAGAAGCGTTGAAAGTTGAACATAATCTTCAGATGAACGGCGTTCAGTAACTGCGTAAACCTCTGCTTGTGCAAGGTCGACCATGTCATCGACTTCACCTTCAGTGGTGTAGCCGTATTGCACAATCTTTGTTCCAGCTTCAACGAGGCGGCGCATGATTGCATGTTCACGAACAATCTTTGCGTAGTAACCAGCATTTGCTGCTGTCGGAACAGAAGAGATCAGTGTGTGTAAATATGGAGCGCCACCTGCGCGGGCAATATCTCCGCGCTTTGAAAGTTCTGCAGAAACAGTTACGGCATCAGCTGGTTCACCGCGTCCATACAAATCAATAATTGCGTCATAAATTAATTCGTGTGCTGGGCGATAGAAATCGCGATCGCGAATAATTTCAATAACATCTGCGATTGCATCCTTAGATAACAACATTCCACCAAGAACAGATTGCTCTGCAATAAGATCTTGTGGTGGTGTGCGTTCAAACTCAACACCAACAGAGTTGACGGTGGAGGCACGAACGGGGCGGTTGTTGGGAAGTTCTGCGATGCTCACGCGTTAAACCTCCCATAGGACACTGACAAGTGCGTTACCTGCTGCGCGTAACCTAAGCCTTCGCCCCTGGTGCACGCGAGAAACCCCCTTTTGCTCTGGGGAAAAGCTGTGGGTAAGAGGGTGGATAAGGGCGATTTCCTGTGTATGTAGCGGTGGATCCAATGTGGATAACCCCTGGTGCTGGGTCTCACCTCAGCTAAAACCGCAGTTCAGAGGCGATATCTATACACACAGCGCTGTGGATAAAAGTAATTAATGAGATTTCACATCGTGAGATCGCACCCAGTGTTTACCTTTCTAGGGCAGAGTTCGACCATGATTGTTGATTACGCCCTCTATCGCGACGGTATTCGTTATACCGAGCCGTCTAATCTTCCAGAACTCATTACTAAGGCCAAAACGGAAGGTGGCTTTGTCTGGGTCGGTTTAGCAGAGCCCACACAAGAAGAGTTTGAAAAGATCGTTGGAGATTTTCGTTTCCACACTCTATCTATTGAAGATGCGATTAAGGCAAAGCAGCGTCCAAAGCTTGAAGATTACCCAGGATTACAGTTTTGTGTTTTAAAGACTGTCTTTTATGACGAGGCTCGAAGTGAAGTTTCAACGGGTGAAATATTTTGTTTCGTAGGCGACCATTACATTGTTGTTGTGCGTCACGGGGATGGTGCGCCACTTGCCAATACTCGCGCATATTTAGAAGCAAATCCAGAACACCTAGCTAAAGGTCCCTACGCTGTACTGCACGCAGTCATTGACCATTGTATTGACTGCTATATAGATGTCGCTGCAGAACTTGAGCAAGATGTTATGCAAGTAGAACAGCGAGTATTCAACGGTAATCTAGAAACTCAATCTGAAGATATTTATTTCTTAAAGCGCGAAGTGATTGAATTTCGTCACGCAATTGATCCTTTGCTCTCGCCTTTGCAAAAATTAGCAAGCGAGGGTGCGCCTCACATAGAGCCTTCACTGACTCCATTCTTCCGTGACACTTTAGATCACCTATCACGTGCATCTGATGCTGCAGCTGGTTTGGATACTTTGCTGACATCGGCTCTACAAGCAGATTTAGCTCATATTCAATTGCAACAAAACAT
>CANHFN010000145.1 GCA_947459935.1 Actinomycetota bacterium | reverse complement strand
TCAGGCAGCAGAACGAAATGCACAACTTGCTAAGGCCCGCAAGAAGGTCTCACTTGAAGACTTCATGGAGCAATCCAAGATCTCTACTCTCAACCTTATTCTTAAGGGTGACGTTTCAGGTTCTGTAGAAGCACTCGAAGATGCACTCATGCAACTCGATGTAGGCGCAGAAGTTGATCTTCGAGTTATTCACCGCGGTGTTGGTGCAATCACTAAGAGCGATATCACTTTGGCATCTGCTTCAACTGCAGTTGTGATCGGCTTTAACGTTAAGCCAGAACCACAAACTGCAATTTATGCGGATCAAGAAGGCGTTGAAGTTCGTTTCTACTCAGTTATCTATAACGCAATTGAAGAGATTGAGCTTTCCCTCAAGGGCATGCTTAAGCCTGAGTACGAAGAGGCAATCATTGGTAGCGCAGAAGTACGCGAAATCTTCAAGTCTTCTAAGGCTGGAAATATCGCAGGTTCTATCGTTAAGGATGGCGTCATCCGTCGTAATGCAAAGGCACGTATTTTGCGCAACGGAGCTGTCTTGGTCGATAACCTCACAATTGATTCGCTCAAGCGATTCAAGGATGATGCCACTGAAGTCCGTGAAGGATTTGAGTGCGGTATTGGACTTGGCAATATGAAGGAGATCGCACAAGGCGACATCATTCAGTGCTTTGAGATGGTTGAGAAAAAGCGAGCATAAGCAATGGGTCAATCACATCGCACACTGAAGGTCGCCGACCGCATCAAGGTAGTAGTTGCAAACCTACTTGAGACAAAGATTAAAGATCCGCGTCTTGGTTTTGTAACTGTTACCGATGCGCGCGTTACGGGCGATCTTCAGCAAGCTTCAGTTTTCTACACAGTCCTTGGTGGATTAGATGAGCGCGCAGCAACGGCTGCAGCGTTAGAGAGCGCAAAAGGTGCTATTCGTTCAGCACTCGGTCGTGAACTAGGTCTTCGAATCACGCCCAGCATTGAATTCTTTGAAGATGGTTTACCGGAAAGTGCCCTTGCACTTGATTATTTGCTGGCCAAAGTTCATGAGCAAGATGCGCAGGTGGCAGAGCTTCGCAAGAATGCGCAATATGCTGGGGGAGAAGATCCATACAAAGCTCCGCGTGTAATCGAAGAAGAGTAGCGGCGCAAAATAGTGCATGAGCACGGATTTCTGGTTGTAGATAAAGAGCCAGGCATGACAAGCCACGATGTGGTTGCAATTGCACGCCGCGCGCTAGGCACACGCAAAGTGGGTCATGCTGGAACTCTTGACCCAATGGCGACCGGAATATTAGTTCTTGGCTTTAACAACGGAACCCGTTTACTTCAATACATCACAGATGGTGATAAGTCATATCAAGCCACAGTGGTGTTGGGTGCTGCAACTGTTACCGATGATGTTGAAGGTGAAGTAATAAGCACAGCTGATACAACTGCAATTACTGATTCGCAAATTCAGGATGAACTCTTAAAGATGCGCGGAACTATTATGCAACGTCCAAGTTCGGTCTCTGCTGTCAAAATTGATGGTGAGCGCGCTTATGATCGAGTTCGATCAGGTGAAGAAGTTGTGTTGCCATCCCGCTCGGTCACAATTTCGCAGCTAGATGTATTGGCTATACGACGCCTGGAAAATGGAATTGAGATAGACATTGAAGTGACTTGTTCAGCCGGGACATTCATTCGCGCCATCGCCCGAGATTGTGGTGATGCATTAGGCGTTGGGGGACACCTCAACTCGCTACGCAGATCACGCGTTGCAGGCTTTGGTTTAGATGGAGCAGTTTCGTTGGAGCAGTTAAAGGGTGGAGATTTCTCGACTTTGGATTTAGCAGATGTTGCTCGGGCAACATTTCCAGTGCGAGAGATTCATTTGGATGAAAAACATGAACTCTCTTTTGGTCGCACCTTGGTGGCCAATCCCAATGATCAGATCCATGCAGGCATAACAGCTGCCAATGAGTTAATTGCCTTGCTGAGTAATGTTGATGGTAAAGCCAAGCCAATTGCCGTATTCGCGGCGGCGCAGTAACTCTGAGACAATAGACATATGAGCATCGTCGTTATAGGAAACTTTGATGGAGTCCATAAAGGACACCAGCAAATCCTTAACCGTGCCAAAGAAATCGCAGGTGATGAAAAGATTGTGGCTTTAACCTTTGACCCACATCCAGTATCTATTTTTGCGCCAGAACGAACCCCAACCTTATTGACTATATTGAGTGACAAGATCGAACTTCTGAAGATCCATAATGCCGATCAAGTTGCCGTCATAAAATTTACAAAAGAGTTTGCAGCGATGTCACCAGAAGATTTTGTGAAAAAGGTGCTTATAGAGCAACTCAAAGCTAGCAAGGTGATTGTTGGTCAGAATTTCACGTATGGCTTTAAGGCAGCGGGCAATGTTGAGACTCTTTCTCAGAACACTAAATTTGAAACTATCGTGCTGGATTTGCAATCAAATGCTGAAGAGGCGATTTCTTCAACACGTATCCGCACAGCGGTAACTAATGGAGATGTTGATGCGGCTCGTGAAATGTTGACTCGTCCACATCGCCTAGATGGAATTGTTGTTCATGGAGAAAAGCGCGGACGTGAAATTGGATATCCAACGGCAAACCTTGGAAACATCGAGGGCCAAACAATCCCTAAAGATGGTGTTTATGCAGGATGGCTAACAGTCGGAATTGATCGATGGCCAGCTGCGATTTCAATTGGCACTAATCCAACATTTGAAGGAGTACGTGGTCGCCAGGTCGAGGCATATGCCTTGGATCAAGTGGGTCTTGATTTGTATACAAAGCCAGCAACTATCGAATTTGGCTGGAGACTTCGAGATACATTGAAATTTGATGGGCTAGAGCCATTGCTGGAACAGATGGCAAAGGACTGTCTTGAAGCCCGCAGATTGACTGAGCTGTAAGCGGGCAAATCCACCCGATTTCACCTATTCATAGGCTCGCTGGTAACCTAGCCCTTCAATCGAGATAGCGAATCTTTCGTGAATCAAACCGAAAGAGCCTCGTGCTCAGTAATCAAGGAGAACAAGAAATGGCATTAACACCAGAACTAAAGAAAGAAATCATTGCTC
>CANHFN010000144.1 GCA_947459935.1 Actinomycetota bacterium | reverse complement strand
GTTGCTGGAAGGTTCATAATGGTCTTCCACTGTGGGGTTGGCTTCCACACATCATTAACGGCGTTACAGACCTCAACAGCAAACTCAAGTTCTGTTCCCGTATATGACTCAGGTGAATACTCAAAGGAAACCTTGGTATCAGGAACTGTTGCCACTAAATCCAAACAAATCTTGGCAGCATCAGTTGCAATTTTCTTAATGCCATCTTTATCCAGACCAAATACGACTCGACGTTGCAATGTTGAGGTTGAGTTATATAAGTGAACGATCGCTTGCTTTGAACCCTTAATGGCTTCAAAGGTGCGAATAATCAGTGACTCTCGTGCCTGAGTTAAAACCTGTATAACAACATCATCTGGAATCAAGTTCTCATCAATAATTTTTCGAACAAAATCAAAGTCAGTCTGACTTGCACTTGGAAAGCCAACTTCAATTTCTTTGTAACCCATCGCAACTAAAAGCTTAAACATCGCTAACTTGCCCGGTGTATCCATGGGATCAATCAACGCTTGATTTCCGTCGCGTAGATCAACAGAGCACCACTTGGGTGCTTGAGTAATTTTCTTGTTTGGCCAGGTGCGATCTGGAAGATCTATTGGATGAAAAGGTTCATAACGATGCACCGGCATCTTCGAAGGTACTTGCTTCGGGAAGTTCATGTAATGCTCCTTATTAATTGGCGGGTTTTGTCATGGGTGAACCGGTACGACAAACCCCGCGGCGAGGGGACCGGTTATTTGGCCCCGCCACGGCAGCTAAGGAGGAGGCTGCGGTTGCTCATGAGTAAAGGGTAACGCGAGTGTTAAAGGACTGGCAAATAACGATCGAGTTCAAAGGCGCTGACTTGGCGGCTGTACTCAAGCCATTCAGCACGCTTATTGCGCAAGACATATTCAAATACATGTGCGCCTAAGGTTTCCTTTACTAATTCACTTTTTTCCATAGCCAAGATTGCTTCATTCAGGTTTGAAGGCAACGCAAGAGCATCTTTTGAATCACTTAAAACATACTTTTCTTCAACACCCTTGAGGCCAGCAGCCAGCATCACGGCATAGGCAAGATATGGATTACATGCTGTATCTGGTGAGCGGAATTCAACTCGGGTTGAGTTTTCCTTCTTTGGCTTATACATAGGCACTCGCACTAAAGCTCCGCGATCACTTTGTCCCCAGTTAGCAAATGCAGGTGCTTCTCCGCCACCATGTAAACGCTTGTAAGAATTCACCCACTGATTTGTAATGGCGGTAATTTCTGGTGCGTGCTTAATGATTCCTGCGATAAATGAACGACCGACGGCAGAGAGATTGAATTCAGCGGTTGGATCATAAAAAGCATTGTCTTCACCCTTAAACAATGAAACGTGTGTATGCATTCCACTACCAGGGTGATCGGTAAATGGTTTTGGCATAAAGGATGCATGGAAGCCTTGATCCATTGCAACCTCTTTTATAACGTGGCGAAAAGTCATGATGTTATCGGCAGTAGTTAAGGCATCTGCATATCGCAAATCAATCTCTTGCTGACCAGGTGCGCCTTCGTGATGAGAGAACTCAACACTAATTCCCATAGCCTCTAATAATGTGATTGCTTGGCGTCGGAAGTCATGCCCGACAACAGCTGGTGTGTGATCAAAATATCCACCTTGATCAACAGGGACAGGTGCAACACCTTTTTCAGGAGTGTTTTTAAACAAGAAGAATTCAATTTCAGGATGTGTGTAACAGGTGTAACCGAGCTGGGCTGCTTTATCGAGGGTGCGACGCAAAACATTTCGTGG
Source organism: Actinomycetota bacterium (assembly GCA_947459935.1). Classification (GTDB taxonomy): domain Bacteria; phylum Actinomycetota; class Actinomycetes; order Nanopelagicales; family Nanopelagicaceae; genus Planktophila. Next base: position 1,319 of record CANHFN010000144.1, on the reverse strand, counting down.
ATCAGATGGAGAAGCCGATCCATCAGGCATAGTGATGTCGCAGAACATGCGCGCAGCACCTGGAGATTCTGTGCGCCATGGCAAGATAGAAAAAGTTGCTGGATCTGGTTTTGCCAACATGTCAGATTCTGTAACACGGGCAAAACCCTCAATGGCAGAACCATCAAAGCCAATACCTTCATCAAATGCATTTTCAAGTTCGGCGGGTGCGATTGCAACAGACTTTAAGAATCCCAATACATCGGTAAACCACAAACGCACAAAGCGAATATTGCGTTCTTCAAGGGTGCGAAGTACGAACTCTTGCTGCTTACTAAGGTCTGTAGCCATAAGCGGCATTCTTACAAATGCAGGTTACGGCTATGTTAACTATCTCTAGATGACGAAGAAATCAGCGTGATCGAGGTCAGTTTTTGGGGCTAAGTCCTTTGTGATGACCGCGTTAGCGCTAATTCGAGATCCATCACCCACGGTTACATTTCCAAGAACGCGTGCGCCAGCTCCAATGATGACATTGTTTCCAATGGTCGGATGGCGCTTGCCTTCTTCAATACCTCGAGCACCCAGGGTCACATCGTGATAAAGCATCACATCATCGCCAATAATCGATGTCGCTCCGATTACAACGCCCATTCCGTGATCGATAAAAAAGCGTCGGCCTATCTGTGCTGCAGGATGGATTTCAATACCTGTTGTAGATCGCACCATGTTGGAATGAATACGTGCAATCAACTTCAATTTACGATTCCACAAGAAATGTGAAATTCGATGTCCCCAAACCGCGTGCACACCTGGGTATGCCAAAGCGACCTCTAAACGATTACGCGCAGCCGGATCATGGCTGATTGCGTTATCAAGGTCTTCAATGATGCGATTTAGAAATGCCATGAATTAGTCAACCAAATCCTCATAGAGAACTGTTGATAGGTAACGCTCACCATTTGAAGCACAGATAACAACAATGTTCTTGCCAGCAAACTCTGGACGCTTTGCAATCTCAGTTGCAGCCCACAAAGTTGCACCAGAAGAAATTCCAGCGAGGAAGCCTTCTTCTGCGCCAGCACGGCGGGCGTACTTAATTGCATCGGCAGCAGTTGCATCCAAGATCTCGTCATAAACGGTGCGATCTAAAACATTAGGAATGAAGTTAGGCCCAATTCCCTGAATTGGGTGTGGCCCCGGCTCTCCCCCATTTAAAATTGGAGATGCAGCTGGTTCAACACCAAACACCTTAATTGCAGGATTCTTTTCCTTTAAGTATTGCCCAGTACCGGTAATTGTTCCGCCTGTACCAATACCTGAAATGAAGGCGTCAACCT
>CANHFN010000143.1 GCA_947459935.1 Actinomycetota bacterium | reverse complement strand
GTCTTGTCAGGTAACAGAAACTTTGAAGGTCGAATTAGCCCAGATGTGAAGATGAACTATCTGGCCTCGCCTCCACTTGTTGTTGCTTATGCAATCGCCGGAACTATGGATCATGATTTTGAAAAAGATTCATTAGGTAAGGATTCAAACGGAAACGATGTTTACCTGAAAGACATTTGGCCATCACCTCAGGAGATTCAGAGCGTGATTGACTCTTCTATTTCATCTGAGATGTTTAAGAAAGATTATGCAACTGTCTTTGAAGGCGATCATCGCTGGAAGTCACTTGCTACACCAACAGGCAAAACTTTCGAGTGGGATGCAAAATCAACTTATGTGCGCAAACCCCCATATTTTGATGGAATGCCTAAGCAGCCAACACCTGTGACAGATATTTCAGCTGCTCGAGTACTTGCAGTTTTAGGTGACTCTGTAACAACTGACCATATTTCACCAGCAGGTAACATCAAGGCTGATTCACCTGCTGGTAGATACCTTGCTGAGCAAGGAATTGAGCGGACTGATTTTAATTCTTATGGCTCACGCCGAGGAAATCACGAAGTTATGATCCGCGGAACCTTTGCAAATATTCGCTTAAAAAATCTTTTGCTTGATGGTGTTGAAGGCGGATTTACTCGTAACTTCTTAGCTGGCGGAGAGCAAACAACTATTTATGATGCATCTGTTGCATACCAAGCTGCCGGAATTCCTCTAGTTATTCTTGCTGGTAAAGAGTACGGATCTGGCTCTTCACGTGACTGGGCTGCAAAGGGAACTGCCCTCCTTGGCGTTCGCGCAGTAATTGCAGAAAGCTTTGAACGTATTCACCGCTCTAACTTGATTGGAATGGGAGTTCTTCCACTGCAATATAAGGAGGGCGATACCGCTGCCTCTCTTGGACTTGATGGAACAGAAACTTTTGCTATTACGGGAATTACCGCACTTAACAATGGGGGAGTTCCAAAGGAGTTAACGGTTACTGCCGGCAACAAGAGCTTTACCGCAAAGCTTCGAATCGATACGCCAGGAGAAGCTGATTACTACCGCCATGGTGGAATCATGCAGTATGTCCTGCGTTCTTTGTTGGCTGAGTAGTTTCACACTCATTCCTCATGGAGCTCAACAATTTCTCATTAGCAGTCTTACGCGAGATGAACCCTGCTCAGTTAAAGTCACTCGCTGCTGAAATTCGAGAGTTTCTAATTGATAAAGTCTCGAAAACAGGTGGACACCTTGGGCCAAATCTTGGAGTTGTAGAACTGAGCATTGCAGTCCATAGAGTTTTTGATTCACCCAAAGATGTGGTTCTTTTTGACACCGGACATCAATCATATGTTCATAAGATTCTCACAGGACGAGCAGAGCAGTTTGATTTGCTGCGCCAACGCAATGGAATCTCTGGTTACCCCAATCGTCGTGAGAGCGCTCATGATGTGATTGAAAATTCTCATGCATCAACCGCCCTTTCTTGGGCCGATGGAATTTCTCGAGGATTTTCACTCTCAGGTCAGGCAGATCGTCATGTGGTGGCTGTAGTTGGAGACGGTGCTTTAACAGGTGGAATGTCTTGGGAAGCACTGAACAATCTATCTCCAGAATCAGATCGTAATTTAGTTATTGTCGTCAATGACAATGAAAGGTCTTATTCACCGACAATTGGAGGGTTGGCGACCTACTTAACGACCCTTAGAGCTAGCAAAGAGTATGAACGCATCCTGGGACGTGGCAAGCGCATGCTTCATAACACCCCTATCGTTGGCAAATACATTTATGGAACTCTGCATGGAATGAAAAAGGGCATCAAAGACATGGTTGCCCCGCAGGGAATGTTTGAAGATCTGGGCTTTAAGTATTTGGGGCCTATTGATGGCCATGACATCTTGGCGATGGAAAAGACATTACAGATGGCCAAGGAGTTTGGCTCACCTGTGATTGTGCACGCAATTACAGAAAAAGGTCGGGGCTATACGCCAGCAATTGAGGACATCGCTGAAAAGTTCCACGCAGTTGGAATTGTGGATCCATTGACCGGTAAACCGCTCAAGGCATCTGCGCCTTCCTGGACAAATGTCTTCTCAGAAGAGATAACTCAAATTGGTCGAGAGAATTCAAAGGTTGTGGCAATTACCGCAGCAATGCTTGGTCCAACCGGCTTAGATAAGTTCGCACAGAGTTTTCCTGGAAGAACAATTGATGTTGGTATAGCAGAACAGCACGCTGTTACTAGCGCAGCTGGATTGTCATATGCAGGAATGCATCCAGTCATTGCGATTTATTCAACATTTCTTAATCGCGCTTTTGATCAGCTGTTGTTAGATGTTGCTCTTCACAATGCTGGAGTAACTTTTGTCTTAGATCGTGCCGGAATAACTGGCGATGATGGCCCATCTCATCATGGTATTTGGGATCTAGCACTCACTGGAATAGTTCCGCATATGCAGGTTGGCGCACCCCGCGATGGGGAGCGCCTCAAAGAGATCTTGCGCGCGTGTGTTGCCATTGAAAATGCTCCATCAATGGTTCGGTTCCCCAAGGGTGCAGTTCCATCTGACATTCCTGCATTAGAACGTGTGTCAGGTGTAGACATCTTGCAGCGCGGTTCAACCAAGCAAGTGCTGTTGATCAGCGTTGGCTCCATGGCTTCAATGGCCCTAGAAGTTGCTCGACTTGCCCATGAACAATCTATTGAGATATCCGTGGTAGATCCTTTGTGGGTTAAACCTATTTCGCCAGCCGTGATTGCAATGTGCGGTGAGTACTCAACTGTTGTAGTGGTGGAAGATGGAATCAAGCATGCAGGTATTGCAAGTACTCTTTCAGAAGCTCTTCGTGAAACAGGAAGTCAACGCATAGTGCACTCCATTGGAATTCCTCTTGAATTCATCGAGCACTCAAAGCGCAATGAAATCTTAGAAGATCTCCAAATTACACCAACAGATATTGTCCGTCAGATTTCAGGTTGGATTTCCTGAACTTAAGGAAGTGAGGCAATTCCCTTTTCATGGAAGCGCTTGCCTGTAACTGATTCGCTAATTCCTTCACGATCTAGATACGGCAATATTCCACCAAGATGCATTGGCCAGCCAGCTCCCATGAGCATGCATAGGTCAATTTCGGCAGGAGTAGAGACAACACCTTCATCAAGCATTGCTCGCGCCTCTTC
>CANHFN010000142.1 GCA_947459935.1 Actinomycetota bacterium | reverse complement strand
TTTGCTGTAATTGGTTTTATAGATTTCTTAACATCGTGTTCAATTAAAATTCTATAAGCAGCAATTAAACCAATTATTGCCACAAAATAGATCGCACTCCATTTGCATCCGATAGCTAATCCAAATGTAATACCTGCCCAGATGTGCCGGTTGCGATGCCACAAAAGAACACCTACAAGTGTGAAGAATGTTAAGAATAAATCTAGAAGCGCGGTCCGAGAATGCACGAGTAGTAGTCCATCTAAGGCCATGAGAGATGCGCCCAGGGCCGTTAAAAGTGGTGAATAGAAAATGACGTGTACCAATCGTGCAAAAACAAGAATCAAAAGTGTTCCAAAGACTGCAGAAGCAAAGCGCCAGCCAAACTCATTGTCACCAAATAACTTGATGCCACTTGCGATCAACCATTTACCCACTGGTGGGTGAACAATGAATTCTGGATCTGAACCATTAACTTCCACGCCATATGCCAGTAAGTCACGTGCCCCATCAACGTAATAGACCTCATCAAAGACAAGCCCTTTAGGTGAGCCGAGATTGAAAATCCGGAGCACAAAAGATGCGATAGCAATCAAGACAGGAGCGATGGCAGCCATAGGACAAGAGTATGGGCGATTGCAGCCAATTACTGAGAGGATTAGCCCATGACGCTTATTTTGGCAGCTACCCCTTTGGGAAATCCAGGGGATGCCAGCCCCAGATTGAAAAGTGCGATAGAAAGCGCATCGATAATTGCAGCCGAAGATTCTCGCCGTTTCCATCGCTTGTGCACCGACATTGAGGTCACCTTCACCGCTCGAGTCCTATCCTTTTTTGAAGGAAATGAAATCGAGCGGACCCGCGAGTTGATTTCCGAACTAAAGAGCGGTGCAACTGTGTTGGTTGTTTCAGATGCGGGCATGCCGACAATTAGTGATCCTGGTTTCCGCCTGATGCGAGATGCTATTGCAGAAGGAATAGAGGTTTCAGTAATTCCCGGAGCAAGTGCGGTCACAATGTCAGTTGCATTGTCAGGACTTCCGACAGATCGCTTTTCCTTCGAAGGTTTTCCTCCGCGAACTGCAGGTGCACGATTAGCAACATTTGAAAAACTTCGATTTGAAGAGCGAACCATGGTTTTCTTTGAAGCACCTCATCGCTTAGCTGAATCACTCACTGATGCAGTTAATGTTTTTGGAGCCGATCGGCTAGGTGCAATTTGTCGCGAAATGACAAAACGATATGAAGAAACTATTCGTGGCAACCTTGGCGAGCTCTCTAATTGGGCATCTAGTAATGAAGTTCTTGGTGAGATCACTCTCGTGATTGCTGGCGCGGCTACAGATTCAGCATCCTTGACCGCGGCTGACATGGTGGGTCGAGTTCGAGAGTTTGAAGCAGCCGGAATGGATAGAAAATCTGCCATCGCAACCGTTGCCGAAGAGTTTGGCATCGCAAAGCGGCTTGTTTATGCCGCAGTCGTTGATGCCAATAAGATGAGCCAGTGACTAAGTCTTTCTACCTAACGACGCCGATTTATTACGTCAACGACGCCCCTCATATTGGGCATGCCTACACAACCGTTGCGGGCGATGTTCTTACGCGCTGGCATCGTCAAAAGGGTGAATCAGTCTGGTTCTTAACAGGCACAGATGAACACGGTCAGAAAGTAATGCGCACTGCAGAAAGCAACAATGTTGCGCCGCAAGCGTGGGTCGACAAGTTGGTGCAAGAGGCGTGGAAACCAAATTGGGAGCATCTGAATATTGCTAATGATGATTTCATTCGCACGACTGAAAAGCGGCACACAGAGCGAGTTCAAAAGTTTCTACAATCACTTAAAGACTCTGGACATATCTACGCAGGTAAGTATGAAGGTCCTTATTGTGTTGGTTGTGAAGAGTTCAAACTTCCAGGAGATTTGATCGACATAGATGGTGCAAAGTGTTGTCCAATCCATAGCAAGCCCATTGAATTAGTCAACGAAAATAACTGGTTCTTCAAACTCTCCGCCTTTGTTGGGCCATTACTTGCACACTACAAAAACAATCCTGATGCCTGCCAACCAGAAAGTGCACGCAACGAGGTTGTTTCATTCCTTGAAGGTGGAGTTTCAGATCTTTCAATTTCACGATCAACTTTTGATTGGGGTATTCCTGTTCCTTGGGATACTGATCAAGTAGTTTATGTTTGGTTTGATGCTCTTCTTAACTATGCAACAGCTGTTGGCTTAACTGATTCGCCAGATTCTGAAGGTGGCAAGAAATTTGCACATACTTGGCCAGCAGATGTGCATTTAGTTGGAAAAGATATTTTGCGCTTTCACGCCGTAATTTGGCCAGCGATGTTGATGGCGGCTGGTCTAGATGTTCCGAAGAAAGTCTTTGCCCATGGTTGGTTGTTAGTCGGTGGCGAAAAGATGAGTAAGAGTAAGTTGACTGGAATTGCACCAAAGGACATTACAGATCACTTTGGTATTGATGCATTCCGCTATTACTTCTTGCGCGCTATCCCATTTGGCACAGATGGTTCTTTTTCTTGGGAAGATATGAGCGCCCGCTACACATCTGAGCTCGCAAATGACTTTGGAAACCTTGCCTCACGCAGCGCGGCTATGGTTGAAAAGTACTGCGCAGGGGTATTACCGGCTGTTAGTCACGATGCAGGATTAGAAGCAGCTTTAACTGAAGCGGTGAAAAAGGCTGACGCTGCCATGTGTGCTTTAGATTTCCAAGGCGGAATTCTTGCCATCATGGATTTCTGTAAGCAAGTAAATGGTTACGTAACCATTAAAGAGCCATGGATACTTGCTAAGGATCCGGCAAACCAAGCCCAGCTTGAAGAAATTTTGTATAACACCGCTGAATCACTTCGTGCTCTTGCTGTTTTGTTACATCCAGTAATGCCTCAGACATGTGAAATTTTGTGGCAAAGCCTTGGGGCACAGGATGCTTTGGGTAATCTGGGAGCACAAAAGATTTCAGATGTTGCCACTTGGGGACAGTTGCCTGCAGGTGCAACTGTTACTAAGACTCCGGTTTTATTCCCACGATTAGAAACTCCTGCCTAAACAACAATGGCTGATCGCCACAATCGCGATATCGATAGACCTCGCGCACCGTTACCAGAACCCCTACCAGTTCCAACTGTGGATGCACATGCACATATGGAGATCATTACCGATACGGCATTTGATTCACAAGA
>CANHFN010000141.1 GCA_947459935.1 Actinomycetota bacterium | reverse complement strand
GACCAGTTGCACCAGCAGGACCAGTTGCACCAGCAGGACCAGTTGCACCAGCAGGACCAGTTGCACCAGCAGGACCAGTTGCACCAGCAGGACCAGTTGCACCAGCAGGACCAGTTGCACCAGCTGGACCGGCAGGACCAGTTGCACCAGCAGGACCAGTTGCACCAGCAGGACCAGTTGCACCAGGCTTGGCATTTACAAGATCAACGCGTTTCTCAGAAGAGAGGCAACGTGATCTGATGAATGCTTGTTGATTCTTCGAAGATTTACTTACACACACAAAACTTACTTGCTCGGCGGCAGAAGCTGTAGATGCGCCTTGTATTCCAACAATACCCATTAGAGAAACTGTTAAGGTAAATGTCAAAAGTTTCTTTCTGGAGCAATAAAATTGAGTCACTTGAAATGCACCTTTCATAGGAGTTGATGCGAAGTATCAGGGATTTAGACTCTCAAGATAAGCGATTGTCTGGGCATAGACGTGTCAAAGATTTCTCTGGGCTATAAAGTTTCGAGGAAGGTCAAAGTAAAGAATTTCCTCATACAAGTTTTAATGTGGACTGGTCAATTATGTCTTTTTGCGGACAAGTCAATGGCTGGTCTATTGGCCAGTTTATGAGGATTTTGTCAGTTGTTCACTTTAGATTTTTACCCTCAAAAACAATTATGGGAAGGCCCCACTATCAATTACAAGAAGCTAGAAAGCAACGTAGGAGAATCGTATGTACATAAAAAGAGTTTCCGAGTTCATCAGTTTTTTGAGTTTGCGAGAACACAAACTCGAGGACGTTCTTTCCCACCTAGTTCACAGAGTATTAATCGATATTCAAGCCACTTCAATTTTTATTTCAAGTCTAAACCCTCGGAATGAAGTCGAGATGGTTGGGCAATTCGGGATCGATCCAGCAATGTGGCAGGTCTATCCGCAGGGAACTTCTATCTTTGAGAAGTATCCGATGACCGATGCAATGCGAAATCGTAAGACTACCTGGATCAACACTCTGCCCGATTGGGGTGACGAGTATCCATTGCTACAGCAACAGAAATTTCCTGGAGCAGAAAAAAGTTTCATCTGTATGGCGATAGAAAAATGCGCTACACCTGTAGCCGTGGTTGGAATCTTTGCTTCACCAGTCGTTGAGGTTGATGTTGAGATTGATGCCTTTTTGGGAACTATCGCAAACCTACTGTCACTTTATCTATATAACCGCAGTGATCTATCTTTGAGTCCAAATCTTCCTCAAGGAAAATCAGTAGCGCCAAAAAAGACAATGACTAATCAGGTTCTTAGCGAAAGACAGATGTTGATCTTGAAAATGATCTCAGAGAATCGAACCAACATTTTGATTAGTGAATTGTTGGGGTACTCCGAGTCAACTATCCGACAGGAGACAATCAAGATTTATGCGATCCTTGGCTGTAATGGCCGAGAAGAGGCTTCTCGCATCTATAAAGAAGGTCTGACTCAAGAACTTTCAGCGAGCTAACTACTCGGGCTTACGTCCCAGGCGCATTAAGCCAAAGGTAACGGCATCTTCTAGGGCCATGGCAGATGCTGCAATAACGTTTTCATGCACACCAACTGTGTTCCACTCACCCTTGCCATCGCTAGTTTCAACTAGAACGCGGGTTACCGCACCTGTTCCTAAGCGACCTTCAAGGATACGAACCTTGTAATCCGTAAGTTCTAGTGATGATAGTTCTGGATACAACTTCAGCAATCCTGATCGCAGAGCATTATCAAATGCGTTAACAGGTCCATTACCTTCACCATTACATGTGATCTCTTGACCACTAGCCGTCACGGTTACTTCAGCCTTAGTCGTGATTGATTGATCAGCGGAACGTTCAACAGATGTCACCCAATGATTGATGGTGAAAAATGATGGACGTTTTCCTGCAATTTCCTCATGAACAAGTAGTTCAAAGGAGGCATCTGCTGCTTCAAAAGTAAATCCACGTGACTCCATTTCCTTCACGCGATCAACTATGCGACCGATTAATTCCTTGTCCCCACCAAGATCTACGCCAAGTTCTTGCGACTTAAGTTCAATTGAGGCCCGGCCGGCCATGTCAGAGACCAACATGCGCATGTCATTGCCGACAGATGATGGATCTTCATGTTGGTAGAGGGATGGATCTACCTTGATGGCACTTGCATGCAAACCTGCCTTGTGAGCAAATGCTGACACGCCAACATATGGTTGACGAGAACTTGGTGCAACATTTGTAATTTCTGCAACTGCATGTGAAATTCTAAAAGCTTCTTGTAGAGCGTTGGTTGGCAAAACTAGTTGCTGCTTCTTTAACTCAAGATTGGCAATAATCGTCACTAAATCTGCATTTCCTGTGCGCTCACCATAGCCATTTAATGTTCCTTGAACATGGGTGGCACCGGCTGCAACTGCTGCCATTGAGTTTGCAACTGCGCATCCAGTGTCGTTATGACAGTGAATACCCAGTCGCGCGTTACTTGCAGTTAAAACATCATGAACAATTTGTGAAAGCTCATCAGGCAGCATTCCACCATTGGTATCGCACAGGGCAATTACATCTGCGCCAGCTTCTGCGGCAACGCGGACCACTTCAAGGGCGTAGGCACGATTACTGCGATAGCCATCAAAGAAGTGCTCTGCATCAAGAAAAACTCGCTGGCCTTCTTGGATTAAGTGAGTGACTGAATCCCGAATCATCGCAAGGTTCTCGTCAAGAGTTGTCTTCAACGCCAAATCAACATGGCGATCAAAAGCCTTTGCAACAAGTGTCACAGCAGGTGCTCCGCTATCACGCAGTGCGCCAAGCAGAACATCATCGGCTGCATTTGAGTTAGGTCGTCGCGTTGCACCAAAGGCGACAAAGGTTGCGTTCTTTAATTTCAATTCCTTCTTGGCGAGTGCGAAAAACTCTGTGTCCTTTGGGTTAGCCCCGGGCCAGCCGCCTTCAATAAAACCAACCCCTAGATCATCTAGGTGGCGGGCGATATTGAGTTTGTCATGAACTGAAAGATTAAGGCCCTCTTGTTGCGCGCCATCGCGCAAAGTTGTGTCATATATATGAAATGAATCGTTAACTGGCATTACTTAACCGCACTCATCCAGTTGTGTTTATCAGCAATAGTTCCGTGTTGAATGCCAAGTAAGTGGTTACGAATCTGCATTGTGATGGTTCCGGGTTGTCCATCACCGGT
>CANHFN010000140.1 GCA_947459935.1 Actinomycetota bacterium | reverse complement strand
CGCTGACCTAGCAACCATCGCTGGCCTGATTATCTTGGCCGCCTTTTTCGTTGCTGCAGAAATTGCTCTCATATCTCTTCGGGATAGTCAGGTGCGTCAAATCGCATCTCGTGGAAAACGAGGCGCTCGCGTTGCAGCCCTTGCTGAACACCCCAACCGCTTATTAGCCGCTGTTCAAATTGGCGTAACTGTCAGCGGATTTCTCTCTGCAGCATTAGGTGCAGATCAATTAGGTGACTATGTAATTCCGTGGCTTGAGTCGCACGGGATTTCAAATGGATGGAGTGCAACGATCTCCCTCATAGGTGTGACCCTTGTGATCGCTTATTTCTCTCTCGTCTTTGGAGAGCTTGTTCCTAAGAGAGTTGCGCTATTTAGAGCTGAAGAAATCGCGATGACTACTGCTGGAACGATCAACATTGTTGCAAATATCTTCCGCCCGGTTATTTGGTTGCTCTCAAAGTCAACAGACTTTGTTGTGCGCGCATTTGGTATTGATCCAAAAGAACAGCGCAGCCAGATGTCTGAAGAAGAACTGCTCGATTTAGTTGTCGGCCATGCTGCATTGACGGCGGAGGAACGTGACATTGTCGAGGAAGTTTTCAATGCCTCAGAGCGTCAGGTACATGAAGTTATGGTGCCCCGTACTGAAGTTGATTTCATGGATGCCTCATTGACAGTTGGTAAAGCTATTGAATTAGCAGTTGATAAGGCACATTCTCGCTACCCAGTTGTCCGTGGCTCATCTGATGAGGTTGTTGGATTTATTCACGTTCGCGATTTATTGGATACATCCCTTGCATCCAAGGGAACCAAGATCGTTGAGTTAGCTCGAAATATTATGTATTTGCCTGGTACGAAGGGAATTTTGCCAGCCCTAACAGAGATGCGCATGCAAGGGCAGCACTTGGCAATTGTTCTTGATGAATACGGTGGGACCGATGGAATCGTGACCTTAGAGGATTTGGTCGAAGTTCTAGTGGGGGATATTCGTGACGAATATGACGACCACGAGGATGAAATTTCACATGAAGAGCGCACAGGTGATTTCGAAGTTGATGGGCTCATTTCTATCGAGGATTTAATTGAGCAGACCAAGCTGGATATTCCAGAAGGTCCATATGAGACGGCAAGTGGATTTGTCATGCATTTCTTAGGCCGAATCCCACGCGAGCACGATGTAGTTAACGTCAACGGCATCCGAATCACGGTGTTATCGATGGAAGGCAAACGCGCAGGGCAGTTATTGATCTCGCGATCAGCATAGTTGTGAAAGAATTACAGGTATGACACAGAAGCGAGTTCTTTCAGGCATTCAGCCAACAAGTGACTCCTTCCACCTAGGTAATTACTTAGGAGCTCTTAAGCAATGGGTTGAGTTACAAGAAGGAAATGATGCTTTTTATTGCATCGTTGATTTACATGCACTCACTGGTGAAATTGAACCGGCCTTGTTTAGAAAGCGAACTTTGGCATCGGCTGCGCAGTTAATTGCTTTAGGAATCTCACCTAAGAAATCAACCTTATTTGTCCAGTCCCATGTTGCAGAACATAATCAATTGGGTTGGATTATGGAGTGTCTTGCAGGATTTGGTGAGGCAAGTCGCATGACTCAATTCAAAGATAAATCTGCAAAAGGAGGAGCTGACACAGCCCGTGTTGGCCTCTTCACATATCCGATGCTTCAAGCCGCAGACATACTTTTGTATCAAGCACATTTTGTTCCGGTTGGAGAAGATCAACGTCAACATATTGAATTAACACGTGATCTTGCTACTCGTTTTAATTCTCGATTCGGTGAAACCTTTAGATTACCAGAAGGCTATATCTTGAAAGCTGGAGCAAAGATTTATGATCTGCAAGAGCCAACTTCAAAAATGAGCAAATCCTCTGGTTCGACATCAGGAGTTCTAGAACTCATGGATACTCCCGAAGCCAATACAAAAAAGATCAAGAGTGCTGCAACAGATGCGGGCCGTGAAGTTACATTTGATGAAAAAGAAAAGCCAGGCATTAGTAATCTGTTAACAATTCACTCAGCTCTTTCTGGAACTTCAATTTCAGATCTTGAAACTCAATTTGAAGATAAGGGATACGGCGACTTCAAGGGCGCTGTGGCCGAAGTTGTGGTTGAGTACTTCCGGCCAATCAGGGCTAAGGCACTTGAGCTCCTAGAGGATGAAAAGCACCTCATTGAACTCCTCCATGAAGGCGCGGAGAAAGCTCGCAGCGTGGCCTCGGAAACCCTTCAGGAGACCTACAAAAACCTCGGTTTAGTGCGATAAAACTCTCAAGTTCCTCAACCCCAACTTGAGAGTTTTCCAAAACGTTACACCGCTGATACCAAAAAGATGGCTCGCTTGTTGAGTTTAATCATGGGTGAGTTATAGGCTCCCAATTACAGAAAGCTTCCGTAATTGCCCTTAAAAGCAGATATTGAAGATCCCCTTGAATCCTTGGAGGAAAATTGAAGAAAGTATTTCGTCTTGTAGCAGTTGTTGCTGCAACTGTTATGGCTGTAACAGCATTTGTTGCACCAGCAGCGACAGCAGCAACAAAGGTAAAAGTTGGCCTTGCTTATGACATCGGTGGACGTGGCGATAAGTCATTCAACGATTCAGCAGCAGCTGGTCTAGATCTAGCAAAGAAGAAGTTTGGTGTTACAGCTCGTGAAGTAACAGTTACAACAGGTTCAGATTCAGAGCGTGAAGACAAGCTTCGCTTGCTTGCAAAGGCTGGATACAACCCAATCATTGCTGTTGGCTTCCTATATGCCGGACCGATCAAGAAGGTTGCATCAGATTATCCAAAAGTTCAATTTGGAATCATCGATGATGCATCAGTTGATCTACTAAACGTTGCAGGTCTTGTATTCGCCGAAGAGCAGGGTTCATACCTAGCTGGCGTTGCAGCAGCACTTGCATCAAAGTCAGGCAAGGTTGGTTACATCGGTGGAGTTCGTATTCCACTACTACAGAAGTTTGAAGCTGGATTCGTTGCTGGTGTTAAGGCAACAAAGAAGTCCGTAACTGTTGACGTCAAGTACGTCACAGAGCCACCTGATTTCGGTGGATTCAATGACCCAGCTAAGGCAAAGGTTATTGCTAAGGGAATGATTGACCGTGGCGTAGATGTTATCTACACAGCCGCTGGTGGATCAGGTGCAGGTACATTTACTGCAGCAATCGAAGCTGGTAAAGCAGGCAAGAAGGTTTGGACTATCGGAGTTG
>CANHFN010000139.1 GCA_947459935.1 Actinomycetota bacterium | reverse complement strand
TGTCATGATAAGGAATAAAGCGTTGTTCCCTTGCTCTTTTCAGTACCCATTGATTGGTACCAATCAGCGCCGTTGTTAACGATTGCCGGAACAGATGCGATTGATTCAACGTTATTTACAACAGTTGGGCGTGCATAAAGGCCTGCAATTGCTGGAAACGGTGGGCGCAAACGAGGTTGGCCTCGGAAACCTTCAAGTGAATCAAGCAGCGCAGTTTCTTCACCACAAATGTACGCGCCAGCTCCGATGTGCAAAACGACATCAATTCCGTTTCCAAGAATTCCTGCCGCATAGGCATCTTCGATTGCTTGATTAACTCGACGAACAACATGTGTTACTTCGCCACGAATATAAATAAATGCGTGCTTTGCACGGATTGCATGGCACGCAATGATGCAGCCTTCAATAAGTACATGTGGGTTTGCCATCAGTAATGGTGTGTCTTTACATGTTCCAGGTTCTGATTCATCTGCGTTTACAACTAGGTAGTGATCCTTATTATCGCCTTGAGGAATAAATCCCCACTTCATTCCGGTTGGAAATCCTGCTCCTCCACGACCACGAAGTCCCGAATCTTTTACAAGTTGAATCACTGCATCTGGATCCATTGCAAGTGCTTTTGCAGATGCCGTGTATCCACCATGACGCTTATAACCAGCAAGTGTGAATGAATCTTTTTCATCCCAATGTGCAGATAAAACTGGAGCTAGCTTTGTCATTACTTTCCTTCTTTCGAAAGTTTCAAACCAAGCAATGTTGGCTCACCGGCTTGAACACCTTCGTGCGCAAGTCCATCATTTATTCCTGCAAGAACCGCTGATGCTTCTTTCCACGTGACCAACTTGTTAGGACCACGTGTTGGAGGTTTTGGATTTCCTGCACGCATTGAGTCGACTAAATCTTTTGCTGACTGAACTGTTTGGTTGTCATAAAATTCCCAGTTGGCCATAACAACAGGGGCATAATCACAGGCGGCATTGCACTCAATATGTTCTAGAGAAACTTTGCCATCAGCGGTAACTTCATCATTGCCAATTCCCAGGTGATCTTTTAATGAATCAAAGATCGCATCCCCACCCATTACTGCACATAAAGTATTTGTACAGACACCTACGTGGTATTCGCCTACTGGTGTTGGCTTATATTGGGTGTAAAAGGTAGATACAGCAGTCACTTCAGCAGCTTCTAACTGAAGAAGTTTTGCAATAACTTCAATACCTTCGTTGGTTACATATCCTGCTTTTGATTGCGCGTAATGCAACAAAGGCATGATCGCAGAACGAGGGCGTGGATAACGCTTGATAATTGAATCCATAATCTGCAAATCTTCATCTGTATATGCCATTAGCGATCAACCCCTCCCATAACTGGATCAATTGATGCAACCGCGCCAATGATGTCAGCAACCATGCCGCCTTCACTCATTGCAGCCGTTGCTTGCAAATTATTAAATGATGGTTCACGGAAGTGAACACGATATGGACGAGTTCCTCCATCTGAAACAACAGAAGCACCTAATTCTCCGCGAGGAGATTCGATTGCCACATATGCCTGACCAGCTGGAACATGGAAACCTTCTGTGACAAGTTTGAAGTGGTGAATCAAGGACTCCATTGATGTACCCATGATTTGGCGAATGTGATCAAGTGAATTACCAAGTCCATCGCCACCCATTGCAAGTTGCGCGGGCCATGCAATTTTCTTGTCTGCAACCATTACTGGTGCGCCTTCAAGTTTTTCTAACTTGCTAACACATTGTTCAATAATCCGAAGTGATTGCTCTAATTCATTCATACGAATCAAGAAGCGACCGTAGACATCGCAAGTATCTGCAGTTACAACATCAAAATTATAGTTTTCATATCCACAATACGGCTGGACTTTACGAAGATCCCATGGCATGCCTGTTGAACGAAGAACTGGACCAGTGATTCCTAAAGTAGTGCAACCTGCAAGATCAAGATATCCAATTCCTTGTGTGCGCTTCATCCAGATTGAGTTTCCGATAAGCAGTGTTGCGTTATCTTTAAAGTTCTTGCGCATCAGCTTCACGCCATCGCGAATCTTTGTAAGAGCACCTTCTGGAAGATCTTGTTGAACTCCCCCTGGACGGATGTAAGCCATATTCATTCGCAAACCAGTGATCATTTCAAAGATCTCTAGAACGGTTTCACGATCACGGAAAGCAAAGAACATAGGGCCCATAGCGCCTAATTCAAGGGCTCCAGTGCCAAGTGCGACCATGTGTGAAGAAATGCGGTTGAGCTCCATCATCATTACTCGAATAACTGATGCACGCTCTGGAACATCAGCTGTAATTCCTAAAAGCTTTTCAATCGCTAGACAATAAGCAGTTTCATTGTGCAATGGCCCCAAGTAATCCATTCGAGTCACAAATGTAGTTCCCTGAGTCCAGTTGCGGTACTCCATATTCTTTTCAATTCCTGTATGAAGATACCCAATTCCACAGCGTGCTTCTGTGACTGTTTCACCTTCAAGTTCTAGAACCAAACGAAGAACTCCGTGTGTTGATGGGTGCTGTGGACCCATATTTACGACTACGCGCTCTTCTTTAGTTGCACCAATGTCTTGAACTAGCGAGTCCCAGTCACCGCCAGTTACAGAGAAAACTTTTCCTTCAGTTGTATCTCGTGAAGGAGCATATGGATCAAAAGTTGTCACTTGTAGCTCCTTCTCTCGCTAGGAGGCGGTGTCTTCGCACCTTTGTATTCAATTGCAATTCCACCAAGTGCGTAATCTTTACGTTGTGGATGACCTTCCCAGTCATCTGGCATCAAGATTCGAGTCAGACCAGGATGGCCATCGAAAATGATTCCGAACATGTCAAATGTTTCACGCTCATGCCAATTGTTTCCGGCCCATACCTCTACTAAAGATGGAATATGCGCATCGCCATCTGCAACTGATACTTCTAAACGAATTCGCTGGTTCTTAGTCATGGAAAGCAATGGATACACCGCATGCAGTTCACGGCCAGTGTGTTCTGGATAATGCACACCATTCACACCCATACACATTTCAAACTTCAACTTATCTCGCAAAATCAATGCAACTTCAACTAATTTTTCTCGCTTAACATGAAGGGTTAACTCGCCACGGTCAACAACTACTCGTTCGATTGCATCAGAAAAATCTGGATAGGCGCGCTCTAGGTCATCGGCTACTTCATCAAAGTAACTTCCATATGGGCGCTCTGAAGAGCCTGCAGTACTTGTTTTTTGGACAAGC
>CANHFN010000138.1 GCA_947459935.1 Actinomycetota bacterium | reverse complement strand
GATTCAGCAATTGTGCATCCCTCCAAAATCACTCCTATGGCTCGCATTGATGAACGTCAAAAGCAGGTTGCATTAGATCTGGTTTATGATCGCAGAACTTTCGACGGTGATGAATGTACATATGATCCTTTGCAAGAGTTTCTGCAGTTATTTGATGGGGTAGAGCTTGCCACCAGCAAGAACGCTCGAGCAGAGGCTCTTGCCGCTCTACCTTTGTTTGAGCGTTTGCAACGACGAATTATTGATGGCGAAAAGGTTGGTCTTGACGATGATCTCAAGGCTGCCATGGAGCAAGGAACTCCACCTCTTGAAATCATTAACTCGCATTTGTTGGAGGGCATGAAAGTTGTGGGAGAGCTCTTTGGTAAGGGTGAAATGCAACTTCCCTTTGTTTTACAAAGTGCAGAAGTTATGAAGACAGCTGTTGCATTACTGGAACCGTTCATGGAGAAAACAGGGGATCAGGGACGCGGAACGATGCTCCTCGCCACTGTGCGTGGAGATGTGCACGACATTGGCAAAAACCTCGTGGATATCATCTTGACCAACAATGGTTATCGTGTAGTCAATATCGGAATTAAACAAACGATCAACCAAATTATCGATGGTGCAACTGAAAGTAACGCTGATGCGATTGGCATGAGTGGCCTTCTTGTTAAATCAACGGTAATCATGAAGGAAAATTTAGAAGAACTAACCGCTCGAGGATTAGATCAACGCTGGCCAATAGTTCTTGGTGGTGCGGCGTTAACTCGCGCCTATGTTGAACAAGACCTTGCTTCGATGTTTCCGGGCGAAGTTCGCTATGCAAGAGATGCTTTTGAGGGCCTGCGCTTGATGGATTCAATCATGGCGGTTAAGCGTGGAGAGGAAGGTGCTTCATTGCCTCTGCTACGCGAAAGGCGTGTTGCTAACACAAGAATCAAAGCAGAAGAAGCACCTGTTGATACCAAGAGAAGTGATGTTGCATCCGATAACTCGATTCCTACACCACCATTTTTTGGATCTCGAGTAATCAAGGGCATTCAGTTATCTGATTACGCAGGAATGCTTGATGAACGTGCCCTTTTTGTCGGTCAATGGGGGCTCAAAGGAAATCGCGGCGAGTATGAAAATATGGTTGAAACCGAAGGTCGCCCACGTCTCCGAGCATTGATTAATCAAGTGCAATCACAGGGTTGGTTAAATGCTGCAGTTGTATATGGATATTTCCCTTGCTACAGCGAGGGTAATGACTTAGTGATTTTGCATCACGAAGGTGAAGAGAAAGGTAAGGAAAGAATTCGCTTTTCTTTCCCTCGCCAAAGTCGTGACCGTCGTTTATGCATAAGTGACTTCTTTGCATCAAAAGAATCTGGGAAAACTGATGTGGTGGCATTCCATGTTGTCACCATGGGCTCAACGGTCAGCGAGGCGGCAGCCAAACTATTTGCAGACAACAATTATCGTGAATATCTAGAGCTTCACGGTCTGTCAGTTCAACTCACAGAGGCGTTAGCAGAACATTGGCATGCTCGTATCAGAGAAGAGTTGCAGGTCAAAGCCGAGGATTCATCTGATCTCCAAGGTATTTTGGATCAGGGTTATCGTGGCTCTCGCTACTCCTTTGGATATCCAGCATGTCCTGACCTGGAACAGCAAGTTCAGTTGTGTGAGTTATTGGAGCCGGGTCGAATTGGTGTTGAACTTTCAGAAGAGTTCCAACTTCATCCGGAGCAATCTACTTCTGCGATCATTGTTCATCATCCAGAGGCGAAATACTTCAATGCAAATTGATGAATGGAATGAGTAGTTTTTTCGAAGCTGTCTTTTTCGATATGGATGGCCTGTTGGTTGATTCTGAACCTGAGTGGTTCTTATCTGAAATAGAAGTTACCGCCTATTATGGATATACCTGGCTACCCGAGGATCAGGTCGCATGTCTTGGTGGTCCACTCACAAGAGTTGGTCAGTACATGTTCGATAAGTGTGGGCAGCAGCAATCACCGGAGTACTTCACCCAAACTCTCATAGATACACAGGTAGCCCGGATGCGGAGCAAAACACCAACCATGCCAGGGGCAATTAGCCTCTTAAAGGAGTTACAGGATCACGGAGTCAAGACAGCCTTGGTTTCTGCGAGTCCTAGAAATATTGTTGATGCGGTTCTAGATAATTTGGGACATGACTTATTCCCATTTTCGATTAGTTCGGATGATGTTACTCAGACTAAACCTAACCCGGAATGTTATGAAAAGGCCGCTCAAATGTGCGGGGTAGAGATTTCCAATTGTCTTGTTTTCGAAGATTCCCTGACTGGCATGAAAGCCGCGAAAGCAAGCGGTGCTTTTTTGATTGGCGTTCCTCACTTAGTTTCAATGGAGGAATCAGAAAAAGTGAGAGTCATCAAATCCCTTGAA
The DNA here is from genome assembly GCA_947459935.1 of Actinomycetota bacterium. GTDB lineage: Bacteria > Actinomycetota > Actinomycetes > Nanopelagicales > Nanopelagicaceae > Planktophila. The sequence continues at coordinate 903 of CANHFN010000138.1, read as the reverse complement.
CAACTTTCCTTCGCAAAGTTGGCGAACTTAAGGTCAACATTCTCGACTGCAATTTAATCGTTATGCGCAGGGCAAATGTTTTTGAAATAGCACCAATCACAGAGTCGAGATGGCTTAGCCGGCCAGTATTCTTTTTCGATTGAGATGAAAATGTCTTGTGCAACTCGATGTAAAACTTTCTCTGTTGATTCTAATTCGGCAGAAGTTGGATTGCTTTTGACGATTTTCCCGTCTCCTAGATAAATCAATTGCAATAGACGGGGGAGTACTCCGTTATTTTTCCAATATAGGAGTGCGTAGACACGCAATTGAAAGAGAGCTTTTTCTTCCCAACCAGGTCGCGGAGCTTTACCTGTTTTGTAATCAACAATTCTCACCTCACCTGTTGGCGCTACATCCAAGCGATCAACGTATCCATGAAGATAAACATTTTCGTCGAAGTCATTCTCTAGGTGCATTTCGCGATGAGTTGCTTCAAAGGTAGTGGGGTTTTCTAAGGTGAAGTAAGTTCTTAGTAAGGCATCAGCGCGATCTAGCCATTCCTTTTCATTTGTAACCATCTCAAGCAGAACTGGCTTGTCCGCGAGTTGAGCACTCCAGCGTGATGGCAATAGTTCTACCGCCGATTCCACAGTCCGTCCCGGCGCAGGGATTTCAAAGAGGTCTTGAAGGACTGTGTGAACCAAGGTCCCGCGCTCGGCATCTAAGGAAGGTGGTTCAGGCAACTTATCAATTTTACGGTACTTATATTGCTGCGGACAGTTCTCATACTCACTGACCGCACTTGGCGACAGACGCAAAGATTTTTCATTACTCACGTGGCTGAAGATACTCGTACTTGTAGCTTTGATTTCGCCTAAGATAACCCCGTGTCTAATCTTGGGTATTTCGGAGCCGGTGATC
>CANHFN010000137.1 GCA_947459935.1 Actinomycetota bacterium | reverse complement strand
GCTCCCCTTCTAATCCAACAGGTTCTGTCTATTCACCAGAACAAGTCAAAGCAATTGGTGAATGGGCTGTAAAGAACAACATCTGGATCATTAGTGATGAAATTTATGAGCACTTGTTATATGACGGTGCGACCGCACCATCACTTCCAGTTTTGGTTCCTGCACTCGCTGACACTTGCATCATCGTCAACGGAGTTGCAAAGACTTATGCAATGACAGGTTGGCGTGTGGGTTGGATGATCGGACCTAAAGATGTAATCAAGGCTGCAACAAATTTACAGTCTCACTTATCTTCCAATGTCTCAAATGTTTCACAACGTGCAGCAATTGCAGCGCTGACTGGAAACCTGGATGCTGTTCACACAATGGGTGAAGCATTCAACCGCCGACGCAAACTCATTGTTGATTTACTGAACGAAATTCCAGGATTTGAATGCCCAACACCTACAGGTGCTTTTTATGTGTATCCATCCGTTAAGGGTGTCCTTGGTACAACTATTCGCGGTAAAACCCCAACAACATCAGCGGAGTTAGCAACACTGCTACTTGAAGAGGTTGAAGTTGCCGCAGTGCCAGGAGAGGCATTTGGTCCCTCTGGATACTTACGTTTTTCATACGCAACAAGTGATGAAGACATTGTTGAAGGTATTGGCCGTATTAAGAAGCTAATTACAGAAGGTTAAATCTCGATTCCGATCAGATTTACCTCAGCTTCAAGGGTTATCCCAAATATCTCTCTCACTTGATCTCTCGCACGTCTAGCAAGCTCAGCAATGTCTGCAGCGGTTGCATCACCTGAGTTAGTCAATGCAAGTACATGCTTTGTTGAAATTCTGGCACCGCCAACTTCATCGCCCTTATGCATTCCTGCATTTTCTATGAGCCATGCAGCAGAAATCTTTACTCGACCATCATTGAGCGGCCACTTAGGTGCGGCATCTGGTAATCCATCTGCTGCTTGCTGAGAAATGATTGGATTAGTAAAGAAAGATCCAGCAGACCATGAATCATGATCATCTGGCGATAACAACATTCCTTTACTTGCGCGAAGTTCAAGAACTGCTTGACGAGTTGCAGCTACTGGTGCTTTATCGCCTGGCTCAATTCCTAATTTCTTTGACAGCTCAAGGTAAGTAATGGGATCACTAAATTCACCGATGCGAAGTTGGAATTGAACTTCAAGAACCACATATCGTCCAGGGTGTGCTTTGAAGTAAGAGTTTCGATAGGTGAACTCACACTGACTGTTGGTGAATGTGTAGATCTCTTTTAGCTCACGATCATAAGTACGAACACGAGTTATGAATTCAGAAACCTCATGGCCATATGCGCCAATGTTTTGTATCGGTGCTGCACCAACAGTCCCAGGTATCCCACTTAATGTTTCGAGTCCTGCAAATCCACTATTAATTGTGGTTTGAACAAAAGAATCCCAGTCTTCTCCGGCGCCAATTGTTAGCGTGGCACCACTGCATGCATCTACTTCAGATTGCACAGAATTGTTGGAGATTCGAATAACTGTTCCTTCGAATCCCTTATCTGCAATGAGGACGTTGGTGCCGCCACCCATAATCAAAATTGGTGTATCACCAGCCTCTTCAATGGCAGCGATAATTTGTGCTTCCGTGGATACCTGAACGATTTTTGTAGCCGGGCCACCCACGCGCAAGCTGGTGTATTTGGATAACTCGGTCATGTAGAAAGGTTACCTGCGTGGGGACAAAATTGCGCTTTTACCTCGGTACTTATCGAGGATGCGATCGTAATTCTTCTTTGATTGAACTTCACGGTATTCAGGATCTGCATCGTGATACCCATGATGACGCTCTTGCGTGAGAGGCAACTCCATTTGAAGCAACTTGCCACCTGCTTGGCGGATCTTTAGCGAGTATTCAATATCGGCATTTCGATAATAAACAGCACGTGGGTTAAATCCACCCACCTCAATCATCGCTAAGCGATTAAAAGCCATGAAGTATGAAAACAGAACATCAACTTCGCCGGGACCCTTGTCATCAACACTGCGCCATTCATCATCGGTATTAACTAATCCCCCGCGCCAACCCACAGCCACGTACTCCCCTTTTTCAAGTTCTTCTACAACTGGCGTGATTGCATCGCCGGTGAAATGTGTTGAAGGATCCATGATCACAACATACTTGCTCTGAACTTTTTCTAAGAAGACATTTGCGCAATCTCCCCAGGCTGCCCCGGGATTGACTGAAATCAAGTAGGTGCGTTTGTCCATTTGTTCAAACAATGAACCAGCATCACCGATTGAAATTATTGCAACGCCGCAATCGCTATTTGCCTTAATAGCTTTTACCGTTTCTAAAGCATCTTCTGTAAATCCATCAACAATCAATCCAACTGTCACATCTTTTTCTAGGTCAATGGTGCGAATATCTCGAGGGTAAGCAAGGGTTATATAGGGCTTCTTTGGTTTTAATTCGTAGCCACCTGCAACATCTACAACTTCATATCCTGCTTGTAGTAACTCATCACGATACTTATCAGCTAAAGCAAAATCTTTTGCAGCACGTGCATCCAGGCGGGCCTGTGCCAATACAGTTACTGAATCTGGAACGCTCACTTAATTACTACCGCTTTAGCCATTCCCAGAACTTTTATACCCGCAGATGTGGCGCTCAGGGTTATCGAAATGCGATCTCCATCTATTTCTGAAACTGTTGCAGAGACGGTTAAATCAACTTTTTGATCTGCTGGCACAATCACTGGCTTAACAAAGCGTGCAGAGAACTCTTTAACAGCCACTGCTCCGCCGGCCCAATCAGTTACGTACTTTCCTACTAAAGCCATCGTGAGCATGCCGTGTGCAATGACATTGGGAAGACCGACAGAGAGTGCAAACTCTTCGTTCTGATGAATTGGATTCTGGTCCCCACTTGCATCGGCATAAGCTTTAAGCATTGCACGATCAATGTAGAAAACATGTTCATCTAAAACAGTTCCAACCTCAATCATGCGCGCACCACCAAAGTGGACCATGATGAAACAACTAGTTCAGTCCCGTTGTGTAAATCTGAGCGCACGGAAATAATCTCATTACCTGCAGCTACTCGTAGTGTTTCAATTGTTGCCGAACACTTAAACACATCGCCAGCAACTACGGGGCGAAAGATTTCAAACTTTTGGTCACCGTGTACTAGTCGAGTCCAATCAACACCAATTTCTGGTTGAGTCAGAATGGATTCATATTGTGACAAGGAAATTCGAATTGAAAATGTAGGTGGGGCAACAGTTGTATTGGTTTCGGAAATGACAGCACAGAAGGCATCAATTT
>CANHFN010000136.1 GCA_947459935.1 Actinomycetota bacterium | reverse complement strand
TTACTTATACGGTGTATAAACCATCAACTACATTGGGTATACCAAGAAAAATATTTCAGTTAATTGACTGCCAGCCAGAAGAAGAACAGTGGCTCTATGCAAAATACGGTGGAACTGTTCGGTACATAGAGATTATGGAAACTATGGCAGGGGTTAAATGTTCTGATCCAGGAGTTGCAAAGCTGTTAAAGCCTGTTCTTATCAACGGCATCAAAGCCAAGGTTTATGTCTATTGCGATCCTGCCAAAGCGGCAACTTTTGCAAAATGCGGAACTTCAGACATCGTGCGCGTAGGTGGATATCTGATTTTTACAGCAAAGGCAGGCAAGGGCCTTAAGCCAACAGAAATTCAGGTTCAGGCAATGGGTGGTATCACTTACGCTCAATTGCTTTCTGTGGCAAAGGGGCTAAAGCCTGTCAGTTAGAATTACCACATGGACTTGGACAAAGTAATTCTGTTTTATGGCTTCACGCCGATAACAGATACTGCTGCCGTGAAACTATGGCAGAAGACTTTGTGTGAATCCCTTGGAATTAAAGGCCGCATCATTGTTTCACCCCACGGGATTAATGGAACGCTGGGCGGCAAGATGGAAGACCTCAAGAAATATGTGAAGTCCACGAAGGCATACCCTGGCTTTAAGAAGATTGACTTCAAGTGGTCTGACGGTACCGGCCAAGATTTCCCAAAGCTAAAAATCAAGATTCGTCCAGAACTTGTTGCCTTTGGCAATCCAGATGAAATAAAAGTTGATGAGAATGGTGTCATCGGTGGCGGTGTTCATTTGCGCCCAGAAGAAGTGAACAAACTCGTTGAGGAGCGTGGTGATGAAGTTTTCTTCTTCGATGGTCGTAATGCATTTGAAGCCAAAGTTGGAAAATTCAAGGATGCAGTTGTTCCTGATATTGAAACTTCACATGACTTTGTTGCTGAGATTGAAAGCGGTAAGTACGACCACATGAAAGATAAGCCGGTTGTTACCTACTGCACAGGTGGAATTCGCTGTGAGATCTTGTCTGTTGTTATGAAAAACCGTGGCTTCAAAGAGGTCTACCAAATCAAGGGCGGAATCGTGCGCTACGGTAATAAATTTGGTGATGACGGTCTATGGGAAGGCTCTTTGTATACATTCGATGACCGTCTAACAATTGATTTTAGTGACCACACAAAGTTAATTGGCCAATGTGCTGAATGCAACGGTGCAACCAAGCAGTTCAGGAACTGCCAGAAGGCTGAATGTCATCAATTAGTACTGCTTTGTGATCCTTGCTACGACACCCATACAGAGCGTCCATGTAATCACGAGCGTGAGGTTAAGCGTAACCGCGAACTAATCGGTTAGTTATTAGCCTTACGTGCAGTTTTCCAGTGATAGAGATACAAGGGCCCAGCAATCGCAATTGTTGTAAATGAAGTGAAAATACTCTTTATAGCCTGAATCTGATTGTTCTCTTCCTGTTGCGCTAACAGCTCTGCAGAAGGTGCATTCTCTGGCTTGGCATAGACATCAATATAGGCAGGATCTGGAAATACAGCGTTCATAATCGAGTTGATCAATGCAACCGTAGAAAATAGGACTACGAGCAAAGTTATTAGACAAACGGCATACAGATAGAGCGAACGCCAATCAACACGATCGTTTCGAACTTCGACAACAGGTGCTTCCACACGCTTTGCAGGTGCTTTTTTTGCTACTGCCTTTTTTGTCGTTGCCATTTCCATCTCCTTAGTCTGCAATATGCCTATCTTCCCACACCATGTGACCGGTTGAGGGTAAAGACTTAACTATTAGATCAGTCCGAATTCTGCGGCTTTTGCAATTAACTCTTCACGCACAGAAGGATGTGCAGCGTTCTTGATGATATCAATTGCCTGATCATTCTGACTGTGACCAAAGCATGCTGCCACGCCTTGTTCAGTGACAACAAAGGAATGCTGGAAGTGTGTGACATTTGAATGCAATCTAGGCACGATTGTTGAAACGTTTGCTTTAGGGTGCCAAGAAGGCAGAGCGACAAATGATTGACCACCGCGGCTGTGTAGTGCACCAACAATGAAATCTGTTGATCCGCCAAAGCCACTATAGATCTTTCCCCGCACATGGCTAGCGTTGGCTTGATCAAACAAGTCCACTTCAAGTGCGCTGTTAATTGATGTCATCTTTGCCTGCCGAGCGATCTGGCTTGGATCATTGGTGCGTTCTGTGCGAAGCATGCGCACCTTTTTATTCAAGTCTAGCCACTGATATAGCTCTTGGCTTCCAAAAATAAAGGAAGCGGTAATGAGAATTTCTTCATCTAAACTTCCAGCCTTTGAAAGCTCTAGAACGCCATCTGAAAACATTTCAGTCCAGATACGCAAACCCTTACGTTGCTTAAGTGCCAGCAGGACGGCATCTGGTACTCCCCCAATACCCAACTGGAGAGTTGAATTATCTTCAACAAGAGCTGCTATACGGCTACCAATCTCTGCTTGAACATCAGATATTTCTGTTGCAGGCTTTTCTTGGAGGGGTTCATCGACTTCGACTAAATAATCTATTTCACTGTCATATATCTGGGCATCCCCGTAGGTGTAGGGCATCTGTTTGTTAGATTGAGCGATAACTAAGCCACCATGTGCTCGCGCAGTTTCAATTGCTCTAGGCAAGATATTTACTTCAGTACCAAGACTGACTGTGTCAAAACGTTGCTGAGAGGTGTGAAGAAGGACAACATCTGGACGATAGAAATTACGAATCAAAACGGGCAACAGTGAAAGCCGAGATGGAATGTATTCCAGGCGTGGGTGATTGCGCATGGCGGGACCCACAAAAGCTGTTTCATAGGTAATGCCCTCACGATTAGGAATGCCATCACCATGAGCATTAAGCATGTGAAGTTTGAATTCAGGGATCACTTCATCTGCGATCGCCAGTAGAGTGCGAGGTGTTGAAAAGTTGCCTGAGGCAATAATGCGTGGATTGCTCGGTAAGTTAGCGAGAATGCTTTTAAGTTGTTCGGTATTAATTACACGCATGTGTGCAATCTACTCTCTGATGTAAAACAAAAATCTCTCTTCTCACACGATTGCTGTGTGAGAAGAGAGATATCAGTGGTAGCCCCGAAGGGATTCGAACCCTCGTAGCTGACTTGAGAAGCCAGAGTCCTAGGCCGCTAGACGACGGGGCCATACTTTTTTATAACTAGGACAAAACATATTCAGTTGTACTTCGGTACTGCGCTGGGGTACCAGGACTCGAACCTAGACTTACTGAACCAGAATCAGCAGGGCTGCCAATTACCCCATACCCCAAGGTTTTTTAGACCTTGTACTGCAATGG
>CANHFN010000135.1 GCA_947459935.1 Actinomycetota bacterium | reverse complement strand
GTGAGATCACCATCTAACCTCTCAACTCCACAATCAGTTGCTAGTTCTGCAAAAATGTTTCGCAGAGAAGGCGGTAATGGAGAAACGGAGCTATCAACTGAAAAAGCTAAACCATTTGCATGGCCCTTGGATGGATATGGATCCTGTCCGAAAATTAGTACCTTGGATTCTTCAATGGAATGAGAAAGACTTCTAAATATATGCTCGAACTGAGGAGCACAGTCACTCCTTTGCAATTTCTCTTCAATTCGATCTATCAAAACCTTGTGCTTACTAAGAACTAACTTCCAATCTGAATGAAGTTGATCAAATAGCTGCGCGGGCAAAGTAGCGACCGCCTTCTGGAGTTACTGCGATATCAGTTCCGAAAACTGCAGAAACATGTTCAGATGTTATGACTTGTGAAATAGGACCTGACACGGCGATAGCCCCATCTTTGAGTAAAAGAGCATGCGTGGTTCCCACGGGAATCTCTTCTATGTGGTGGGTGACTAAAATAGTTGCCGGGGCAGCTGGATCTGCTGCGAAGTTTGCAAAACGTTTCAATAAATCTTCACGGCCCCCAAGATCTAATCCAGCTGCAGGCTCATCTAGTAGTAAAAGCTCAGGATCGGTCATGAGAGCTCGAGAGATTTGAACTCGCTTCTTCTCACCCTCACTTAAAGTGCCATACACACGGTCACCTAGTTCTCTAACACCAAAAGTTGTCAGTAATGCCATTGCTCGTGACTCATCCCAAAGATCGTAGTCTTCATTCCATCTGCCCAGAATTGCATAGGCTGCTGTTAACACAACATCCTTGACAGTTTCTTCGTATGGAATGTCTTCGGCTATAACAGAGCCACAGATTCCAATACGAGTCCTTAGTTCAAACAAATCAACTGTCCCCATTTGCTTATCTAAAACGCTAACAACGCCGCTAGTAGGAAACATTTTTGTCGCAAGAATCTGCAGAAGGGTGGACTTTCCGGCACCATTTGGTCCAAGAACAACCCAGCGCTCACCGTGGGAAATTGAGAAGTTGAGTGGACCCAAGATGACGCGATCACCTCTGCGAACTGAGACATCGCTCAGGCTCAAGACCGTGGTACCCATAGATGCAAAAGATAGTGGCTACATCGGCGCAGAGGCGGATAAGCCTCGCCTTAACCTGTAGTGATTCACGATAACCTTGCCCTCTTATGACACAAACTAGCGCAGATACAGAGCGATTCACTGGCCTAATCCTTTTAACCGGTACAGATAGGCCAGGTATCGCGGCCTCGCTTTTTGAGACCTTAGCTCCATTCTCTGTCTTAATAATTGATATCGAACAAATAGTCATAAATGATCGACTCATTCTGACCGTTCTGATTGGTGCCAACCCAGCCCACCAAGGAGCAATTGAGGAGGATCTCAATCTTTGTGCGTCTTCACTTGATGTGGACATCGCAACGCTTTTTGGAAAGGGAGCCTTGGTCCAATTGCCCAAGAACCTTGTAGAAGTACGGGTTACCTCACCTAAATTACGTCCAAGTTCAATCGCACTTATCTCACAAGCTATAACTCACGCAGGTGCAAACATTGTGAGAATCAATAGAACCTCCGATGATCCAATCTCCATCTCATTGGCTGTAACCGGGGCAGCACATACTGCACTCAAGATATCCCTAGAATCGATCATATTTGAAGATGGTTCTGTCATCGACGTGAAAGAAATCTAGCCACGTGCCTTTCATCAAACGATTAATTCAGTTCGATGTGGATTCAACATTTATTCAACAAGAGGCCATTGAACTATTAGCCGCAAAAGCTGGCGTCTTACATGAGGTATCTAGAATTACCGAATCAGCAATGCGTGGAGAATTAGATTTTGAGCAAAGTTTACGCGCCAGAGTTGCTCTCTTGAAGGGACTGCCTGAGTCTGTAGTATTTGATGTACAGCAAGAAATCACAGTGACAGATGGTGCACGCGAACTTGTCTCTACACTGCACTCAAAAGGCCACAGTGTTTCACTAGTTTCAGGCGGCTTCATAGATATTATCGAGCCAATGATTAAGGATTTATCAATACAGTATTTCAAAGCAAACAGACTTGATATTGTCGATGGGGTTCTAACTGGTGGATTAGTAGGTCCGATTATTGACCGTGCCGCGAAGGGATCAGCGTTGCTGGAATTCGCATCTCTGAGTGGAGTTGAACTAGTCAACACAGTCGCCATAGGCGACGGGGCCAATGATCTAGACATGATGGCAGTTGCTGGGTTAAGTATTGCCTTCAATGCCAAACCTATAGTCGTTGCCGCAGCAGACTTATCTATCACCGAACCTTCTTTAAGGTCGGTTATAGATTTAATCAAACTACCGTAAAACTACAATCTGCATGCGTGGATATCCGTTACAAGAATTCCTCTTGCGCCCAGTGCCCAGAGTTCATCCATTACTTGATTGGTCTCTCTACGCAAAACCATCGCACGAACTGCAACCCAATCCTCCTTTTGAAGTGGAGAAATAGTTGGAGATTCCAAACCAGGTGTAATAGCACAGGCTTTTTCAACTAAAACCTTGGGGATGTCATAGTCGAGTAGCACATAACGTCTTGCAGTTACCACTCCTTGCAGCCGACGATTGAGAATCTCAAGTTCGGCAGGTAAGGTTGAATTCTTTCGCGCTATAACAACAGCTTCACTAGTTAGTATTGGATCTCCAATAATTTTCAAACCGGCTTGTCGTAATGTGTTACCGGTGCTCACCACATCAGCGATCACATCTGCAACACCCAATCGCACGCTGCTCTCAACTGCCCCATCCAAGCGAACTATGTCCGCTTTGATTCCAAGCCCATTCAGGCTGTGCTCAACTAGCCCAGGATAGGCAGTTGCTACTCGCTTGCCGGCAATATCTTTGACCGACCAATCTTTATCAAGCGGCGCTGCGAAACGAAATGTCGAAGCACCAAAATCTAAAGACAAAATTTCTTCGGCTTGTGCACCTGAGTCAATCAAAAGATCACGTCCTGTGATCCCAGCTTCTAACTCCCCTGAACCAACATATACAGCGATATCGCGTGGTCGAAGGTAATAGAACTCAACACTATTTTCATTATCAATGAGCACAAGATCACGACTATCCGAACGCTGGCGATACCCAGCCTCTTTTAAAATCTGAATCGAACTATCTGCCAACGAACCTTTGTTTGGAACCGCTATTCTCAACATAGATTCCTCCTACAGAAACTTATAAACATCGTTCATTGATAGCCCTCGTGCGAGCATCAATGTTTGTAGGTGATATATCAGCTGACTTATCTCTTCGGCTAAAGCTTCATCAGACTCGTGCTCTGC
>CANHFN010000134.1 GCA_947459935.1 Actinomycetota bacterium | reverse complement strand
TCAAAACCGCCGCTACTAGAAAATATCGGAGCAAACAGATCGCATGCCTGGCGAACATCATCTGTGGTCAGTTTCTTAACGACCTCATCAACTGATGCACCTTTCATCGATGCTATGTCTGCTGCGTATTCAGCAGCTCCACTGATTGCTCCACTAAATATGCTGGGATTGGTTGTCACACCAACAACGCCACTGTTTGCGATTCTGGATGGAAGTGATTGGGGATCTGTGCCGGTGATCTTGGCTCGAGATAGGTCATCTAACCAAATAGAAGTCCCGGCATTTGCTACATCTTGAACGCTCATTAGATCGCCTTCTTTACTTGGGCAATGATGTTGTCAACTGAAAAACCAAACTCTTTAAACAGTCGTTTTGCATCTGCTGAGGCTCCGTAATGTTCAAGAGAAATGGCAACACCGCTATCGCCAATCAATTCGCGCCATCCCTGTGCAATGCCAACTTCGATACTCACCTTAACAACACCAGGGGAGAGGACTGAGTTCTTATAGTCTTGGTCTTGTTCTGCAAACCATTCAAGACACGGTGCGCTAACAACTCGCACATTAATTCCTTCTGCAGCCAGTGCTGTTTGTGCATCAATGGCCAGTGATACCTCTGAACCAGTGGCGATCAATATGGCTCTTGGATTTTCGGCATCTTTCAAAATGTAAGCACCGTGTGCGGTCCCACTGGCTGGTGCGCATTGAGTTCGATCAAAGACAGGAAGATTTTGGCGAGACAAAAGAATGCCAGTCGCTCTGCCTCTTACAAGAATTTTCTTCCATGCCTCTGCAACTTCATTCGCATCTCCTGGACGGACAACATCAAGGCCAGGAATAGCTCGCAAAGCCGCGAAGTGCTCAATAGGTTGATGAGTAGGTCCATCTTCGCCCACACCAATCGAATCGTGAGTCCAAACAAAAGTTGATGCAATGTTCATGAGGGCCGCTAAGCGCACAGCCGGACGCATGTAATCGCTAAACACAGCAAAGGTTCCACCAAATGATCTAGTTAATCCATGCAACGTTATTCCGTTGAGAATAGATCCCATTGCGTGCTCGCGAATACCAAAGTGAATAATTCGTCCATAAGGGTTAGCCCCTTCAATTACTGAAGAGGATGGAAGAAAAGATCCACCGCCCTTAATGCTTGTGTTGTTGGAACCAGCTAGGTCAGATGATCCGCCCCAAAACTCTGGAAGTTTTTTGGCTAGCGCATTGATAACTTCACCTGAAGCTGCGCGAGTTGCTACATCTTTTCCTGTCGCAAAAACTGGAATATCAGAATCCCATCCAACTGGCAGTTCACGATTTCGCAACCGTTCAAGCAGGATAGCTCTGTCAGGATGAGCGGTCTTCCAATTAGCAAACTTTGAGTCCCAGTCTTTTCGCGATTGCGCGCCGCGCTCCTTCACTAAGCGAGCATGTGACAAAACCTCTGGAGGCATTGCAAAGTGTTCATCAGGATTTAAACCAAGTGCAACTTTTGTGGCTTTGACTTCATCTTCACCAAGTGCTGACCCATGTGAGGCAGCAGTACCTTGTGCTTTGGGTGCTGGCCAAGCAATCACAGAACTCATTCGGATTAGTGTTGGCTTCTTGGTTTCCTTCTTTGCTGCGACCATCGCTGCGTCAAGTGCGGCTAGATCCACATTCCCATCTTTTGCTGCACTGACTTCAATTACATGCCAACCGTAAGCACGATAGCGAGCTGAAACATCTTCTGTGAATGCGTTATGCGTATCGCCTTCAATGGAAATTCTATTGTCATCATAAATAATGTTGAGATTTCCAAGCTCTTGAGTTCCAGCAAGTGAGTGCGCCTCTGCGCTTACTCCTTCTTGTAGATCACCATCAGAGCAAATCACCCAAATGGAGTGATCGAATATAGAAGTATTGGCAGGTGCATCGGGATCAAGCAATCCGCGCTCGTAACGCGCTGCCATAGCCATACCAACTGCAGTTGCGACGCCCTGGCCTAATGGACCAGTGGTCATTTCAACGCCTGCGGTGTGACCGTATTCAGGGTGACCAGGAGTAAGTGACCCCCACGTTCTAAAACTTTCTAGATCTTTCATCTCAAGGCCGTAACCACTTAAGAAGAGTTGAATATAAAGCGTCAGGGAGGAGTGCCCGCAAGAGAGAATAAATCTATCTCGACCTAACCACTGTGGATCAGATGGATCGTGCACCAAGTGACGTTGGAATAGTGAATATGCAACAGGTGCGAGTGACATCGCTGTTCCCGGGTGGCCATTGCCCACCTTTTGCACCGCATCAGCTGCTAGGGCGCGAGCATAGGCAACGGCGCGATCATCTAGTTCTGTCCAACCTGTTAGTGCACTCATCTTTTATCCATTCTGTGTGATTACCGACAGTCGGATACGCCACGCTGCGATCCATACCAAAGTCGCTCCCAGTAAATGAGCGGCTACTAAAATTTCTGGAATACCAGTGAAGTATTGGATGTAACCAATAGCTCCTTGGGCTAGTGCGATAACTGTAAAAATCTTGATTGCTCTCTTGGTTTGAACGCTTGTTCCAAGGGCGACGTAAAATGCAAGAGTAAGGCCCAAAAGGAATATGACAGCGTCGGCATGTATCCAAGCAACAGTTCGGATGTCAAAACCAAATCGCTTTGCTTGCGCATCGCCAGCATGTGGTCCGGATCCGGTGACGATAGTTCCGAGAACTATTACTAAAAATGAAATTGCAATGTGGGCCATGGAAATCTTGTGAGTCAAAGGTGCTGGTTTTACAAAAACGGCAGGTGAGTATCTTCGGGAATACAACGAGGTCGCACCTGCAATGAGAATTATTGAAAGCAGCAAATGTCCAGCGACGGGGATCGGATTTAAGTCAGTCAGAACAGTAATCCCGCCAAGAATTCCTTGCCCGAAAATTCCTAGAAATTGACCTACAGCTAAACCACGCAAATCTTTTCTTTGGCTTCTAAGAACTGCAATAACTACTGCAACAGAAGCAATCACTAAAACAAATGTAAGCAAACGATTTCCAAACTCGATCCAAACGTTGAGTTGTGGTTCGGCTTGATGGGCTACCGGGGTATAGGAACCCTCTGTGCATTCGGGCCAAGTTGGACAACCCAGTCCAGAACCGGTCAGGCGTACTGCACCGCCAGTGACAACTAGGGCCGATTGCAAGAAAAGCAGCAATCCTGTGGCTGGGGCCAAAAATCGTGAGGATAGATCTTCGGCTTTGGACATGGCCTAAGCCTATGACCCTTGAGCCACGCTGGGGCTTCGAGTGGCTCTCTGTGTCGAATTACGACACAATACTGTTGTGAAAATGACTGGAGCCAATCCCGCTGGTGAGGATGCTCG
>CANHFN010000133.1 GCA_947459935.1 Actinomycetota bacterium | reverse complement strand
GAAATGATTATGCGAATGTACTTGCGTTATTGCGAACGCCATAACTTCACAGTCAACGTCCTTGAAACTTCATATGCAGAAGAAGCAGGAATTAAATCCACAACCTTTAAAGTTTCTGCGCCCTATGCATATGGAACTTTGTCAGTAGAGCAAGGGACTCATCGCCTAGTTCGCATTTCACCTTTTGATAGTCAAAGTCGCAGACACACTTCCTTTGCAGGTGTTGAAGTTGTTCCAGTGGTTGAGCAAAGTGATCACATTGAAATTGATGAAAAAGATGTTCGTGTTGATGTCTATCGTTCATCAGGTCCTGGTGGACAAGGAGTTAACACAACTGACTCTGCTGTGCGCTTAACCCACATTGCAACTGGAATTGTGGTTTCATGCCAGAACGAGCGTTCTCAGATTCAAAACAAAGCAACAGCTATGGCTGTATTGCAATCAAAGTTATTAGAGCGTCGCCGCCAGGAAGAGCAAGCAAAAATCAATGCGCTTAAGGGCGATAACTCAGGTTCATGGGGTAATCAAATGCGTTCCTATGTTTTAGCGCCTTATCAAATGGTTAAGGATCTACGAACAGATTATGAAACTGGAAACACTTCAGCGGTATTAAATGGAGAAATCGATGAATTCATCGAGGCTGGAATCCGCTGGCGCCGAAGTTCCTAGTTTCTTGAATATGCGCGTGATTCGATAAATCTCACACTTTCTTCAGGCTCAAACCCGCGTTAGATCCGAGGATTTGCCGCTGTAATCCATAAACTAGGCGCAGGTCGAAGGTGGTTCCCCAAACTCCACCCCGCAGATGCCATGGGAGATTTAATGATTCGCTTTGAAAATGTCACCAAGATTTACCCAGGTCAAGAGCGCCCTGCCCTTGATTCCGTAAATCTTGAGATTGTAAAAGGTGAGTTCGTATTCCTCGTTGGCCTATCAGGCTCAGGCAAATCAACATTCTTGCGTTTGGTGCTACGTGAAGAACGCCCAACAGCAGGTTCAATCCATGTTGCTGGAAAAGATTTAGGCACGTTGGCAAAGCACAAAGTCCCAGAGCTTCGTCGCTCTGTCGGAACTGTCTTCCAAGACTTTCGCTTACTCCCCAACAAGACAATTACTGAAAACGTGGCCTTCACATTGCACGTGCTCGGGTATTCGCAAAAGGAGATCAATCGCGAAGTTCCAGAAGTGTTGGAATTGGTTGGCTTGGAAGATAAGGCTGATCGTTTACCGTCAGAGATTTCTGGTGGAGAACAACAGCGCGTAGCGATTGCTCGCGCATACGTTAGCCGCCCACCAATTTTGATTGCAGATGAACCAACGGGAAATCTAGATCCAGCAACTTCTGTTGGCATTATGAAATTGCTCGATCGCATTAACCGAGAAGGCACAACTGTTTTGATGGCAACACATGATGCTGGCATTGTGGATCAGATGCGCAAGCGCGTTATCGAACTAGATGGTGGACATGTAATCCGCGACCAAGTTCGTGGTGTTTATGGTTACACGGGCTAAGGGATAGAGGAGCACACATGCGCGCACGGTTTCTAGTCAGCGAAGTTCGAATTGGACTTCGACGTAACTTAACAATGACTTTCGCAGTCGTTGTAACAACAGCTATTTCATTGTCATTGCTGGGCATCGGGCTGCTTTCAAACGCCCAAGTCGGTGCGATGAAAGATTATTGGTATGACAAGATTGAAGTTTCTGTTTTCTTGTGTGGAAATCTTTCAGAATCTCCTTCATGCGCATCAGGTGTTGTATCGGCTGATCAACGCTTAGCAATCCAGCGAGATCTGCAAGAGATGAGCGTGGTCGATAGCGTTTTCTATGAATCACAAACAGAAGCATTCAAGCGCTTCCAAGAGCGTTTTAAGGACTCAGCAATTGCACAAAATGTGACAGCTGATCAGTTACCAGAATCTTTCCGAGTTAAGTTGAAGGATCCAACACAATTTGCAGTCATTGTCAGTGCATTTAGCGGTCGACCAGGTGTTGATGTTGTGCAGGATCAACGATCAATTCTTGAGAAGTTCTTCAAGTTATTGGGAGTACTTCGAAACGGTGCATTAGTAGTTGGCCTTGCATCTGTTTTGACTGCTGCGCTTTTGATTTCCAATACTTTACGAATTGCTGCCTATAACCGTCGGCGTGAAACCGGCGTGATGAAACTTGTGGGCGCATCATCGTGGTCAATCCAGCTTCCATTTTTGCTGGAAGGTGTCATCTCAGCGATTATTGGGTGGGGTTTGGCAACTGGATTACTTGCAGGACTAAAAACTGTTATTGATTCAAACGTTGCACCGCTACTCACCTTCACAAAGTTCTTTGGATGGGGCGAGGTTTGGGTTGCATCTGCATGGTTATTGGCAACAGGCTTATTCGTGTCCATTCTGGCCTCTGTCATCACGCTTCGCCGTCACCTCAAGGTCTAATTTCAAGCAACATGGCGCCTCTCATTGCTAGGTAGTGAGAGAATTGAGTCCTGCACTCCAATAGTTGGATGCATTGAATGAGGGCGGTGATGCGGCATGGTTAAAGAGATAGGCCGCAAGGTCATCGCCCAAAACAAAAAAGCACGTCACGATTATTCAATTTCAGATGTCATTGAGTGCGGAATGGTGCTTACTGGCACTGAAGTTAAATCCCTTCGTGCTGGCCGCGCATCTTTAATTGATGGCTTTGCCATGGTCAATGACGGCGAACTCTGGTTAATGGGTGTCCATATCCCTGAATACACAGAAGGCACCTGGACCAATCACACACCTCGTCGTGATCGAAAGCTGCTTGTTCACAAAAACGAACTCAATAAACTGATTGGCAAGTTGAAAGATTCAGGAACAACCTTGATTCCGTTACAGCTGTATTTCAAAGATGGCAAAGCCAAGGTCGAGATCGCGGTTGCCAAGGGCAAAAAGGCTCATGACAAGCGCGAAGCGATTAAGGAACGCGAGGCCGATCGTGAAGTTTCTCGGGTTGTCTCACGCACTTTGAGCGGTAAGGCAAGTCGTGCCGCATCAAAATATGAGGATTAACACCTTCTTACTTTTCTGATTTATACTTAATCCACCGCCGCTTCGATACCTCAATTTTTGAGGCAACGTTGCGACGGCGCAGGAAATTGACAATTAAATAGGGGATAAGAAATACGTTTCTTTTTCTCCAAGTTGTAAGTGTGAAAGCACTTTAAATCTTGGGGGTGAACGGTCTCGACTTTGGATGTTGAGTCAGGGGAAGCGGGCCGAGGAAGCCGGAATGATCTCGTAAACCAATAATCCGTGCACAAAATAACTGCAGACCTTAAAAAGGCTGAATTCTCACTAGCTGCATAAGCTACTGTGATTCCGTTAGCCCAGGTGCCGCTCT
>CANHFN010000132.1 GCA_947459935.1 Actinomycetota bacterium | reverse complement strand
TTGCAATAAAGCTAGAGGTTGATCCACAAGTATTTATCACAGCATTTGAAGATGAACACATGCGTCTTGATCATTCGTTGCAGGATTTACTTGTTGAAAATAGTGTCATGAGAGAACCACAAGAGACTCGAAAAGTCTCATGGAAAGTGTTGGCGACAATATCGGTCGCATCTTTGTTTGTTGTTGGGCTAGCACAAATCATTGTCTCAAATACCTCAACTACTGAGGTTCCAGATCCGCTGTCAACTGTTTCCCAAAGTGAAAGCCCAACTCCATCTTCATCTCCTGATCCCATGGTCACAAGTGAAGCCACCCCAACAGAACAAGCAACTGTTTCTACGGGTACAGGTGTTGAGTTGGTAGTTTTCGCCGCACGTGGCAGGAGTTGGCTTTTTGTCTCAGACGCGGCGGGACGAACATTGTTTAGTGGTCAAATGTCTCAAGGCACAACAAAAACTTTTACTACTGATGTTTCATTGAATATTAAAATCGGCAATGCTGGTGGCGTGGATTTAACAGTTAATGGCAAAAAAGTCGATTCAGTAGGTGTAGATGGGGAAGTTGTTAGCGTGTCGTACGGAGTAGATTCTTAATAGGTTTAAACAGGGTAAGATCGTGCAAATGAAGCGCACCGTTGCAGTAGTCACACTGGGATGCGCACGCAACGAAGTTGATTCTGAAGAACTCGCTGGTCGTTTAGCAGCTGATGGTTGGACCCTTGTTGATGATGTCGAATCCGCCGAAGTTGCATTGGTCAATACATGTGGATTTATTGAGTCGGCCAAAAAGGATTCAGTAGATGCCCTTCTAGAGGCAAATTCGCTCAAAGGCCATGGGGTTACTCGCGCAGTTGTTGCTGTTGGCTGCATGGCAGAGCGTTACGGAAATGAATTAGCAGAAGCATTGCCTGAAGCAGATGCAATTTTGGGATTTGATGATTACAAAGATATCTCTGCGCGCTTGCAGTCAATAGTGGCAGGAGAATCTCACACATCACATGTGCCCCGGGATCGTCGAGCTTTGCTTCCGATTGCACCCGTTGATCGCGCAGATGCTCGAGAGAGCGAAGAGTTTTCTAGAAAACGCTTAGGTAATGCTCCATGGGCGCCACTTAAAATCGCATCTGGCTGTGATCGTAGATGTTCATTTTGCGCAATACCGTATTTCCGAGGTTCTTTTATTTCTAGACGTCCGACAGATGTTATCAAAGAGGCTCGCTGGCTTGCTGAAAATGGCGTTTCTGAGTTATTCCTAGTGAGTGAGAATACGACTTCATATGGAAAAGATTTAGGTGATTTGCAGCTGATGGAAAAAATCTTGCCAGAAATTGCAGCACTACCAGGAGTAGAGAGAGTTCGTCTATCCTATTTACAGCCTGCTGAAATGCGTCCAACATTGATGCAAGCAATGATTGCAACAGATAAGACCGCTCCTTATTTTGATTTGTCTTTCCAGCACACTAGTCCAACGGTTCTTCGCAGGATGCGTCGTTTTGGTGACAGTGAAAAGTTTTTACACCTTATAAACCAAGTCCGAGCGCTATCACCTGAAGCTGGAATTCGCTCTAACTTTATCGTTGGTTTTCCGGGTGAAACTCAAGAAGATTTTGATGATCTTGCTGACTTTATTACTAAAGCGAAGTTAGATGCTGTTGGAGTCTTTGGATATTCAGATGAAGACAATACTGAAGCCTTAGATCTGCCAGATAAGGTAGATGCAGATGTGATTGCCCAGCGTGTTGAAACACTGTCTTCCTTGGCCGATGAGATGGTTTCATTACGAGCACAGGCTCGAATAGGTGAAAATGTGCGTGTTCTAATCGAGGATGCAGAGTTGCAAGAGGGCAGAGCAGCACATCAGGGGCCTGAGGTGGATGGAACAACATCCTTTATTGGTACAGATTTCACAGTTGGTCAGTACGTTGATGCGGTCGTGATTGATGCTATGGGTGCAGATTTGGTGGCTAAGCCGCTATGAAATTACCAGCATTTATAACTCCAAATTTCATCACAATCATGCGTTTGTTATTTGTTCCTGTTGGTGCATACACGCTCTTTAAAAATGGTGGTGATGATCCAACCTGGCAATACATTTCTTGGTGTGTTTTTTTCCTTCTTGGCATGTCAGATGTATTGGATGGCAAGTTAGCCCGAAGCAGAGGCACCATCACCAAACTCGGAGAGTTCTTAGATCCAGTGGCCGATAAATTCATGATCGGAACGGCCATGATTTCCTTGTCCATTTTGGGACGGTTGCCTTGGTGGATCACATGTGTGATTTTGTTCCGCGAAATAGGAATCACTATTTTCCGACTAGCGGTGATAAAGCGGGGAGTGATCCCTGCCAATAAAGGTGGAAAGATCAAAGCTACGATGCAAAATTTTGGCGCAGGCTTCTATGTCTTGCCTTTAAGCGAGGGCCTGTATTGGTTCCGTGATGGTTTTATGTGTATTGCCGTGATACTCACTATCGTTACTGGTGCGTATTATGTAAAATCAGTCTTCACGCAAAAGGCGTGATTTGAGAGAGGTTACGCAGATGGCGTTATCAAATGAGATCCTTGGCTTTGCAGCCGAGATCGTTGATCATCTGCGCCAACGTGGAGAAACCATCAGTACAGCGGAGTCTTTAACCGCCGGCTCTGTCAGTTCGGCTATTGTCACTATTTCGGGGGCATCTGATGTTTTTGTCGGTGGAACCACGGCCTATAGAGATGAAATCAAGATTTCACATTTAAATGTAGATCCAGAAGTTATTGAGCAGCACACCGTGATCAGCGAAGAGGTTGCTGTTGCAATGGCTAAGGGTGCTATTAAATCCTTTGGTACCACCTGGGCTATTGGCACAACCGGGGTTGCTGGCCCCAATCCTCTAGATGGTGTTCCTGTTGGGGTTGTGTGGGTAGCAATTGAGGGCCCCATCAGCCACACAATTGAGCTAGCCCTATCGGGTGACCGTGAATCTGTCCGAAACGCTGCTACCTCAAGCGCGATAGCCACCTTTGCGCGTATCCTTAGACATCGCATTTAAAGATCGACAATTGAGGGGAGTATGACAATGGTTCTAGTTCGTGAAGCTATTGGCCAAACCCTTCGTTCAGCGCGCACGGCGCAAGGTCGCACATTGCGCGATGTTGCCCGTGATGCACGAGTCTCTCTTGGATACCTCTCTGAGGTTGAGCGAGGACAGAAAGAAGCATCCTCTGAATTGCTGAACGCGATTTGTTCTGCACTCGGTTTATCACTTTCTGGTGTTTTCAGCGATGTGTCTGCAGAGCTTAAGAGCCGTGAGGGCGTAACTCTCACTGTTGTCGATGCCGCTTAATAAGTACGCGCCACAAGTAGCAACTCACCGCCGTACACAAAACGCAATTCTTGAGG
>CANHFN010000131.1 GCA_947459935.1 Actinomycetota bacterium | reverse complement strand
GGAAGCGGACCTATTGTTATTGGTCAGGCCTGCGAATTTGATTATTCTGGGACACAAGCTTGTCGAGTGTTAAGAGCAGAGGGAATTCGAGTAATCCTAGTTAATTCGAATCCTGCAACAATCATGACAGACCCAGAGTTTGCCGATGCAACTTACATAGAACCAATCACACCTGAGATTATTGAAAGAATCATTGCCCACGAAAAGCCAGATGCAGTACTTGCAACTTTGGGCGGACAAACCGCATTAAATGCGGCTATTGGATTATATGAACGTGGAACTCTCCAGAAATACGGTGTGCGCCTTATTGGCGCCGACGTTGCAGCGATTCAACGTGGTGAAAACCGTGAGTTATTCCGCGGAATTGTTGAGAAAGTTGGGGGAGAGTCAGCAAAATCAAGAATCTGTCACACAATGGATGAGATCATGACTGCAGTAGTAGAACTGAACTATCCGGTTGTCGTGCGGCCATCTTTTACTATGGGTGGTCTTGGCTCTGGTATCGCATTTAATGAAGCAGAGCTACGGCAGATTGCAGGTGCAGGATTACGACATAGTCCAACCTCTGAGGTTTTGTTAGAAGAGTCGATCATTGGTTGGAAAGAGTACGAGTTAGAGGTCATGCGCGATCGGAAAGACAATGTTGTAATCGTCTGTACGATTGAAAACTTGGATCCAATGGGTGTGCACACGGGTGATTCAATAACCGTAGCTCCGGCTATGACTTTAACCGATGTTGAATACCAAAGATTGCGTGATTTATCGATAGATATCATCCGCGAGGTCGGTGTGGACACAGGTGGTTGCAATATCCAGTTCGCAGTAAATCCCGTCAATGGCAGAATAATTGTGATTGAGATGAATCCACGTGTGTCGCGTTCTAGCGCTTTGGCTTCTAAGGCAACTGGATTTCCCATCGCAAAGATTGCAACAAAATTGGCTATTGGTTATACCTTGGATGAGATTCAAAATGACATTACTAGAGTTACCCCGGCCTCTTTTGAGCCTACGCTAGATTACGTGGTGGTGAAGGTTCCTCGTTTTGCATTCGAAAAGTTTGCCGATGCGGATCCACGATTGACGACAACTATGAAAAGTGTCGGTGAGGCTATGGCGATTGGTCGCTCATTCTCTGAAGCATTGATGAAAGCTCTGAGATCCTTAGAGCGCAAAGAGGCGATATTTTCTTGGCCAACTATTTCCTCAGCCGAGTTATCTTCTTTGCTGCAGTCAATGAGAATTCCAACCGAGTACCGACTTCAGCAAGTTCAAAAGGCAATGTGGGCTGGTGCCAGCATTGAACAGGTGTATGAAGCGACCAAGATAGACCGATGGTACTTGAGACAAATCGAGTTAATTAACGAACAAGCCTCAGTGATTGCCCAGCCTGGTGAACTCTCGAAAGAGATTCTCAGAACCGCAAAGATGCAGGGGTTCTCGGATGCTCAAGTTGGTTTACTACGTGGAGTAGATGAAAGTGAGATCCGTAAGGCACGTCATCATCTGGGTATCAGACCAGTCTATAAAACTGTCGATACATGTGCGGCCGAATTTGAAGCATTTACGCCATATCACTACTCAAGTTATGAAGAGGAAACTGAAGTTCTTCCTCGCACCACACCTGCAGTCATCATTCTAGGTAGTGGACCTAACAGAATTGGTCAAGGTATTGAATTTGATTATTCATGTGTTCACGCCTCATTCACATTAAGAGATGCTGGCTTTGAAACGATCATGATCAATTGCAATCCAGAAACAGTTTCGACAGATTATGACACTAGCAATCGCCTGTACTTTGAACCACTCACACTTGAAGATGTTTTAGAGGTTGTTCATGCCGAAAGTCAGGCCGGACCTGTACTTGGTGTAATAACTCAACTTGGTGGTCAAACTCCGCTTGGTTTGGCTGCCGGTCTCAAAGCTAACGGCGTTACAATCTTAGGAACTTCCCCAGAAGCAATTAATCTCGCTGAAGAGCGTGGTGCTTTCGGCGGGATCCTCGCGGAACAAGGTTTAGCAGCGCCAAAGTTTGGAATGGCATCTTCACAGCTTGAAGCCACAACAATCGCTCATGAAATTGGTTACCCAGTCTTGGTGAGACCTTCTTTTGTTCTCGGAGGTCGCGGCATGGAAATTGTTTATGACGACGAGGCTCTCGGCGGATTTATCACAAGAGCGACAGATATAACACCTGATCATCCCGTTTTAGTCGATAGATTTTTAGACAATGCAATCGAGATTGATGTTGATGCACTTTTCGATGGCCATGAGTTATTTCTGGGTGGCGTGATGGAACACATCGAAGAGGCTGGTATTCACAGTGGAGACAGTGCTTGTGTTTTGCCTTCGATGACTGTTACAGATGAGCAGCGCATTGAGATAAAAGTGGCAACCGAGAAGATAGCTCGCGGTGTAGATGTTCGTGGATTGATAAATATTCAATTTGCAATAGCAGATGATGTTCTTTATGTCCTAGAGGCCAATCCTCGTGCTTCTAGAACTGTGCCATTTGTTAGCAAAGCAACAGGTGTGGCATTAGCCAAAGCTGCGGCAAGAATTTCTCTAGGTTCAACAATCGAGGAGTTGCGCCAAGAGGGATTGCTACCGATAACTGGAGATGGAGTAGCAAAGGGTATTTCCGTCAAGGAAGCGGTCTTGCCGTGGAATAGATTCCGTCGTACCGATGGGCGTGGTGTTGATGCTGTCCTCGGACCAGAGATGCGCTCCACCGGTGAAGTAATGGGTATATCTCCCTCATTCGGTGAGAGTTATGCGAAGAGTCAGATTGCTGCTTTTGGAGCACTTCCCAAAGAAGGCACCGTATTTATCTCTTTAGCCGATAAGGACAAGAGCGCTGGAATAGAACCTGCGAAAGGTTTTTCAGATCTTGGATTTAGGATCTTGGCAACAGATGGAACGGCCACCTTCCTTCAAGCTCACGGGATAGAGTGCACCACAGTTCGAAAAAACTCTGAGGGAACTGGTTCTATGGGCGAGAAGACAATTGTTGACATCATCAATGCAGGTGAAATAGATCTTGTGATCAACACTCCAGTGGGACGTGGCACGAGAGCCGATGGGTGGGCCATCCGTACCGCTGCTGTTCAGCGCTCGATTCCTTGTATAACCACTACAGCAGGATTTAGCGCTGCTGTTGATGCTATCGCCTTTTTGCAGAACAACCCTTTGAGTATCAAATCGCTGCAAGAGTGGTTGGCATAGATGATGCAAATAAATAGAAGTGCGCAGCAGTTATTGGCCCCGATTGTTAGCAACAAGAAGGTCGGTCAGTATCAACAAATCATCATAAATATTGGTGATTTGGCTAGTGTGTGTAAGCCAGGAAATTTTGTAGCGATTAATGTTGGTGGATCCTCATCGAGCATGGTTTTACG
>CANHFN010000130.1 GCA_947459935.1 Actinomycetota bacterium | reverse complement strand
CTGATGGATTAATGTTCCTTCCACATCTTGATGGAGAAAGAACCCCCAATCGCCCTGACGCTAAAGGGCAACTGCACAACATCACTCACTCTAATTTCACTGCTGCAAACATTTGCCGTGCATCCATTGAAGGGGTAATGGGAAGCATGGCATATGCAACTCAGGCGCTGCTAGATCTTGGCCACACCTTCGAAAGAATTATTCTGATTGGTGGTGCAGCTCGAAATCCAGCAGTACAGCAGATAGCGGCCGATTTATTCGCTCACGAATTAGTTGTACCAGCTGAAAGTGAATATGTTGCCAATGGTGCTGCAAAGCAAGCAGCATGGGCATTGTCCGGTGATTTACTTCCTCCGCATTGGGAAAGTGGAAAGGACTTAGTGATTCAACCTTCATCTAGAAACTCAGAGGTGCTTGAATCGTATCTATGCGCAATCGCCAGAATTTAACATTTATTTTCCAATAGGCTAAAAGTTTTGAGAGCTTAAATCTCAAGCATCAGAGATTTATGGCAGACTTTCGGCCATGACTACAGTCCTTCTCACCGGCGCAAGCGGATACATTGGTAAGCACATCACTCTTCAATTATTGAATCAGGGCTACAAAGTCAGGGCTTCTGTTCGAAGTCTTTCAAAGTCTGCAGAAGTACGAGATGCGGTATCTCCACACCTAGTTGACTCAAGTAACCTGGATTCGCGTCTTACATTTGTAGAACTAGATCTTGAAAAGGATTCTGGCTGGAGCGATGCCCTCAATGGAATAGATGTTCTCATGCATACCGCTTCGCCATTTCCTCTTGCCTCACCAAAAGATGAAAATGACTTGATTCGTCCTGCGGTTGAGGGAACTTTGAGAGCTCTAAGGGCTGCCAAGAATTCAGGCGTTAAGCGCGTGATTCTTACATCTTCAGTTGCTGCAATCTATGGCCGTGAATTACCAACAGGTGTTGAGTCATATGACGAAACGATGTGGACTGATGTCAATCATCCTGTTGGACGCGGTGCTTACACAAAGTCAAAAACTTTAGCCGAACAAGCTGCATGGAATTTTGTCGAAAAAGATGTCCCTGAAATTGTGCTGACGACTATCAATCCAGTTTTGGTATTAGGCGCACCGTTAGATAAGAATTTTGGTTCTTCTATTTCTCTAGTTGAACGAATCCTTAATGGCAAGGATCCCATGTTGCCAGATCTTAAGTTTGCAATTGTTGATGTGAGAGATGTTGCCACAATGCATGTTGATGCAATCAAGAATGATTCAACTAAGGGACAACGTGTGATTACTTCGTCCAGCACAAAATCATTCATTGAGATTGCACAGCTTTTGAAAGCTAGCTATCCAAAGAGCAAGGTTAAATCTACAAAAGCGCCAACCTTTGTTATACGCCTACTGTCATTATTTGACGGTTCTATCAAACCGATTTTGCCTCAATTAGGTAAGCCAATGACAGTTAGCAGTGCTAAAGCTAAGCAACTGTTGGGAATCAACTTCATCCCGGCTGATGTGGCTATCAAAGAGTCAGCCGATTATTTGATCAAAAACGGCTTTATTAAGGGTTAATTGTCGTTTATTATTAATCCATGAAGTTTGTAATTTCTGTCATTGATGATCTCCAGAATCCTGGGACTGCCGCTGAAATGGTGGAAATCGATAAGTTCAATGATTCCTTGCGAGCAAATGGTCAGTGGATCTTTGCTTGGGGACTGCAGCCACCTGAGACGGCAACGGTGATTGATAACCGAAATGATGCAAACATCAGCACGGGAAAACCCTTGTTTGATACACGCGAGAATTTCAGCGGGTTGTGGTTGATTGAAGCCGAGAGCGCAGATGTTGCTGAAAGGTTGGCGTATTTGGCTTCGAAAGCATGTAATCGAAAGGTTGAACTACGTCCAATGCATTAAGCGTGGACACGCAACGTGCTAAAGAGTTAGTGGCCATTAAGAAGAAAATCTCAAGAATAGATCCCGCTTTTGTGCCCGCAATTAAGAATCTTGAGCCCTGCACATTTGGTTTAGTTAAACCCAAGGTATCTCAGTATCAATCACTCATTCGTGCAGTTATCGCACAACAAGTAAGCACGGCTGCAGCCCGAACAATTACTGGAAGATTAGAAGATAAGTGCTCTGGATCAATTACCGCTGAAAGAGTTGGCGCACTTTCCCTCAAGCAGTTGCAATCAGTTGGCTTAACTGGTGCAAAGGTGCGAACCATTAATGAATTGACTTCGGCAACTTTGTCAGGAGAGATCAATTTTAGAAAATTCGCCCACATGTCTGATGAAGAAATCATCAAAGAACTAATTCCTTTGTTTGGCATTGGACGATGGACAGTTGAGATGTTTTTGATTTTTCATCTCGGGAGACTAGATGTGTGGCCGGTAGGAGATTTAGCAGTAAGAAGAGGTTGGGATAACTTGCATAGAAACTCTGAGCCCATTAAACCGAAGGTCCTAGAAGAATTAGGTGAACAATTTGCTGGGATGCGAAGTGTTGTGGCTTGGTATTGCTGGAGAGCTTCCTAGTTATTGCGCTTGGATTGCGTCATGAACATATTGAGCTAGCCCTCTAACGCGTCCGTCGTAATACTCTTTAAATCGCGGATCTTCTATATACATAACAGCCAAGGACTTTTGCATCTCGACAGAGCAGTCATAGAACCACTTAGTAATTGCATCACGGTGGGCAAGAACTGCGGCTTTAGTTTTTTCTGAATCAAGTGGTAATGAGTTTCCAAAGGCGTAAACAAACAACTCTGTCGCCGCCTCTTGGTCTACTTTTGCTGCCTCAAAATCCTCTTTTGAATACTTTGAACTCTTTGATTGGGATTGCTTATAGGCGTCGGTACTTCCCCAACGCTCTTGGATTTCATTGTCGTATTCGCCCATTTGTCAGAATTCTACAATGGTTCTTAAGTCATTCATAGGATTTACTCTCTATCAACCACTTCTTGCGCTCTCGCTCTGGAAGTTTTTCTATTGCATAGCGCAGCATTGTTCTTGGCATTTCATGGGCATGTTCACCCAAGAACCCACGAAGCAACATGACATCTCTTTTACCAAGCTCACGAAGCATCCACCCCACTGCTTTGTGAATTAAGTCTTGATCATCTTTAAGGAGCCTCTTTGAGATGATGATTGTGGGCTCTAGATCACCTGCGCGAATGAGAGCGAATGTAAGAATGATTGAAACACGTCGCTGCCACAATGATTTTGATGTGGAAAGCTTGATTAACAAAGGCATCGGGTCTTTAACTTCATTTAGGTAGACACCCATCCATGGCGCAGACACATCAACAATGTCCCAGTTATTGACTCGCTCGGCACGGACTTGCTTGATGTAGAAATCAAATATCTTTTTGCGCTCCGGCGAAGATTTTGCACCCTTAAATTGCAGATTG
>CANHFN010000129.1 GCA_947459935.1 Actinomycetota bacterium | reverse complement strand
GGGGTGAACTCATGCATTGATCTTTGCCTTTTTGACAATATTTCTAATCATGGTTGGAAAAACAAACAAGTGGAAAGGAGATACCAAGTACCAATACAACTGGCCACCTAAGCCACGTGGATTAAATGTTGCCTCTTGCACAATCTTGGTTTTTCCATTTTCACGTGTAACTGTAAATTCCAGCCAAGCCTTACCTGGCAATACCATTTCCGCATACAACTTTAATCTGCGCCCAGGTTCTAACTCTTCTACTCGCCAAAAATCTAAACTTTCACCAACTCTTAAGAAATCTGGATCGCGACGACCGCGACGCAAACCGACACCACCGACTAGGAATCGATCTAAAACACCGCGCGCCCACCACAGTAAGTCAGAGCCAAACCAGCCATTCTCTCCACCAATACGTTCAACTTGTCGCCACACCTGTTCGGCAGAAACAGTTGTGATGCGTTCACGACGATCGCGCAACACCATTTCTCCGGCCCAGTCTGGGTCTCCTTGCGCTTTCTGCCATGGCGCAGTTGGCATAGTTGCATCAGACCATCGTGTTTCAACGTTATGAGTCGTAATCTTTGAAAGAGCTAAAGAGATAGCGTTTTCAACATCAATTAGGCCCTCTGCCGGTTTTGGAATGAGTGCATCAATACTTTTTGCAGGATCTGCAACGACTTCGCTAATCAGTGAACCAACTAGTGGTCTGGCAAGTGCTGTTGGAACTGGAGTTACTAAGCCAATCCATAAACTAGACAGCCCTGGGGTAAGGACAGGAACTCTGATGATCCAGCGCTTTTTTAGTCCTGATAATTTTGCGAACTTTTGCATCATGTCTGCATACGATAAAACTTCTGGGCCACCAATATCAAAGACTTTGTTAACTGGTGTTTCTAAATGTGCTGCGCCTTTCAGATAATACAAAACATCTCTAATAGCAATTGGGTGAGTTTTATTCATAACCCATTTAGGTGTAGTCATAATTGGAAGTCGATGGGTCAAGTGGCGCAACATCTCAAAGCTGGCAGAACCTGATCCAATGATTATGCCAGCACGAAGTTCAAGCACTGCCACAGAAGTTGAGGCCAATGAACTACCTGTCATTGCACGGGATGCAAGGTGCTTGCTGATATTCACATCATTTGCAATTCCACCTAAGTAAATAATCTGTGAAACCCCTGCTTGCTCTGCAGCTTTCGCAAAGTTCCTTGCCATTTCACTTTCAATCTCATCAAAATGTGGTCCCAAGTTAATTGAGTGAAGTAAGTAAAAAGCTGTATGGACTCCCTCTAATGCTCTTTGCAAATCACTAAAGTTTTCTGCGCTTCCTTCACAAATCTCAACCTGTGGCGCCCATGGCTGCCCCATGATTTTGTTCTTATCGCGAACCAATATTCGAACATCTTCTTTATCGTCAATAAGTGCGCGGACTAAGCGACCGCCGACATATCCAGATGCCCCTGTGACGAGGAACTTACGAGGCCCAATGTGCGAGTTCATGCTCTGAAGCCTAGACTTAACCCATGCAAAAGACACTCCAAAAACCTCGAGTAGTGATTTTGGGTGCCGGTTTCGGCGGCTTAACTGCAGCCCGCAAGATGGCTGGGTTTGCCGATGTGACAGTTGTTGATCGCCATAATTTCCAAACTTTTCTGCCACTTTTGTATCAGGTCTCCACGGCTGGCTTAGCCGCAGACCATGTTGCCCACCCGATTCGAGGAGCACTGCGCAAAACCGGAGTTCAATTTCGAATGGGAACTCCAATATCTGTTGACCACAAAAACAATAGTGTGAAATTAGACAGCAGTGAAGTTTTAGATTTCGATTATCTAATTGTCGCACTGGGATCTGCAACAGCGGATTTTGGAGTTCCGGGAGTAACTGAGCATGCCCTAGGAATGAAAAGTGTCCATGAAGCATTAACTATTCGTGCCGAAGTTTTGAGACGATTTGAAGACTTATGCCGTTTTGAAGATGAAACGATTTTCTCGATTTCAGTTGTTGGTGGTGGCCCAACTGGAGTTGAAATGGCTGGTGCATTTGCAGAGCTCGTACGTGGTCCATTGAAGAATGACCAACAGCATGCTGCAGCACATATCAAGATTAATTTAATTGAGGCTGGGTCAAGAATCTTGCCTATGTTTTCAGAAAAACTCTCGGAGCGTGGCAAGAAAGATCTTGAAAAACTTGGCGTGACTGTCCACTTAAATACAGCTGTAAAAGAAATAAAGTCACGGATGATTGAAACTAGCAACGGAAATAAAATTTCATCAGAGGTAACCATTTGGGCTGCAGGTGTTAAAGGTGAACCCACAGCCGCAAAGTTAAATCTGCCATTGATAAATACTCGCATTGATGTTGAAAACACTTTGCAGGTTAAGAACTACCCACATATTTTTGCTATCGGCGATATCGCAGGTTTTGTAGGAGAAAACGGGCGTATGTTGCCAATGGTTGCACCTGTTGCGTTGCAACAAGGCCGACATGTTGCCCAACAAATCAAGAGAATTGCAACCGGCCAAGATCTAAAGCCATTTAAGTATCTTGATAAAGGATCAATGGCAACTATTGGTCGACATAAAGCAATCGTCGAAGTGAAAAACCTCCGAATGACTGGAATCCCAGCCTGGTATGCGTGGTTGTGGCTGCATCTATTTTATTTGTTAGGTGGTCGCAATAAAATTGGCACCATGGCTGACTGGACCTATAACTACTTAACCTTTGATCGTGGCAACCGACATATTATGGACTCACAATAATGCCGGAGTATTTAAAGGTAGATGGGCATGATGTTTATTGTTACGAATGGGAAAACAATGGCGAAGCTGTCGTTTTACTTCATGGTGGTTTAAGCAAAACATCTAGTTGGGATTACTTACTTGTACCAGCATTAGAAGATGACTTTCATGTTTTTGCCTATGACCGAACAGGACATGGTTTTACAGGTGATCGAGCAGGGAGTCTTCACTTTGAGTTCCAAGCAAAAGAGGCAATTGCTTACTTAGAGACAGTAGTTAAAGAACCTTCACACATAATCGGATATAGCGATGGGGGAATTATTGCCCTCATGGTTGCGATCCAACGCCCAGAGTTAGTTAAATCCATTGTCGCGATCGGTGCTAATTATCATTACAACGCTCCCCTAAGTGATTTCGAGGAGGCCTCAGTAAGTGAAGGTGATCAGGCCGAATACAATTTGATTAGCCCAGATGAGCCACATACAT
The DNA here is from genome assembly GCA_947459935.1 of Actinomycetota bacterium. GTDB lineage: Bacteria > Actinomycetota > Actinomycetes > Nanopelagicales > Nanopelagicaceae > Planktophila. The sequence continues at coordinate 217 of CANHFN010000129.1, read as the reverse complement.
TGTTAGAAAAGACTATTCGGATGAATGAAATTTGGAAGACAGAACCAGATATAAGCATTTCAGATCTTGCTTCAATTCAATGTCCTGTATTGGTCATGGCAGGAGATGATGATGTAATTGCTCATGATCACACTATTTCCCTATATGAGACTTTGCCTTTAGGGCAATTAGCAATCATTCCTGGCACATCACATGGCTTAGTCAAGGAAAAGCCAGC
>CANHFN010000128.1 GCA_947459935.1 Actinomycetota bacterium | reverse complement strand
GTTTCACGACATTGGTAAAGGTGCCGAAGAGGATCATTCTGAGCGCGGCGTTCGCTTGATTGAGCCGATTGCACGTCGTATTGGATTTGAAGACAAAGACATAGAGACTTTGAAAATTCTCGTCAAACATCACTTATTGCTTTCTTCTACAGCAACTCGTCGAGACTTAGATGATCCGGCAACTATCCAATCGGTGGTGGCATTGATTCCAGATGCAAACACCTTAGAACTATTGCACGCCTTAAGCATTGCAGATGGAGAAGCTACGGGTAGTGCCGGGTGGAGCGATTGGAAAGCAACTTTGGTTGCGGATTTAGTAAGCAGGGCACGAAGGGCAATTGCTGGTGTTGAGGTTGCTCAGCAGCCAATTCTTAGTGAGACACAGATAGAACTAGCGGCCAAAGGCGAACTGCGAGTTAATCTAGAAAACCACGCAAGCGGTTATGCCGTAGAAGTAATTTCTCCAGATAAGCCAGGTCTCTTATCTATTGTTGCAGGAGTATTTAACATATCTCGATTAGATGTTAAATCTGCAAGAACTAAAACAGTTGGAAGCTCAGCGGTTATGTATTGGATAGTTACACCAGAACCACATGCACCAGAAATAACTCAAATTCACCTGCACCAATTGATTGCCGATGCTCTCATTGATTCAACTGATGTTGAGGAAAGAATTCTAGCTCGGGCTAAAGCTTATGCCTCAATTCCCACAATTCCGGTACCAGATCCCGAGGTTGAGATCTTTACTGATGCTGCCACAGATGCAACTGTTATTGAGGTGCGAAGCCATGATAGGCCGGGACTTCTCTTTAGAATCGGGTCTGCAATTACCCAATCTAAGATCGATATTAGATCTGCAATTGTTACTACCTTGGGGGCCGAGGCGATTGACACCTTGTATGTAACTGAATTAACAGGCGGGGCATTGACGCCTGAACGGGCAAATGAGGTTGCTTCGCATCTTAAGCGGGCCTTGAAGTAGTCTTTGGCTCTTATGTTTGATTCTCTGACATCGCGCTTTAGTGGCGCCTTCTCCTCTCTTCGTTCACGGGGAAAGATTTCATCTTCTGACATTGAGACGACCTGTGAAGAGATTCGCCAGGCTCTTCTGGAATCTGATGTTGCACTCTCTGTCGTTGAGGATTTCATCGAAGATATTCGCAAGAAATCACTAGATGCCCTCCCAACATTGCAGTCGGGCACTAACCAAGCAAATGCAATCTTTGAAATCGTTAACGCGAGCCTGATTGAGATTCTTGGGGGACAGGCGCGAAGAGTGCGCTTTGCCAAGAATCCTCCAACAGTGATCATGCTCGCAGGTTTACAAGGTGCTGGTAAAACTACTTTGGCGGGAAAGCTCGCAAAGTTTTATGCCGATCAAGGTAACACTCCTCTGTTAGTAGCGTCGGATCTCCAACGCCCTAACGCTGTGACCCAGTTGCAAGTAGTTGGTGATTCAGTCAATGTTCCAGTATTTGCACCTGAACTAGGCAACGGACAAGGTGATCCCGTTAAGGTTGCAAAAGCTGGTATCGAGTTTGCAAAATCAAAGTTATACAACATGGTTATCGTCGATACTGCAGGACGTCTTGGTGTTGATGAAGATTTGATGAAGCAAGCATCCGACATTCGAGATGCTGTTAATCCAGATGAAATTCTCTTTGTCGTAGATGCCATGATGGGTCAAGATGCTGTCAGAACATCGCAGGCATTCTTAGATGGCGTCGGTTTTGATGGGGTTGTTCTTACTAAGTTAGATGGCGATGCCAGAGGCGGTGCAGCGCTTTCAATCGCATCCATGACAAAGCGCCCAATCATGTTTGCATCAACCGGTGAGAAATTGCATGAGTTTGATGTTTTTTATCCAGAGCGCATGGCTTCTCGGATTTTGGGTTTAGGCGATGTTGCAACTTTGGCAGAGCAAGCCAAGAAGGCATTCGATACAGACACTTCAGCAAAGTTGGAAGCAAAGTTTGCTAGTGGGGAAGATTTCACTTTAGAGGATTTTCTAGAACAGTTGCAGGCCATGTCCAAGATGGGCAGTATGTCGAAGCTATTAGGAATGCTGCCTGGTGCTGGTCAGATGAAAAAGCAGATCGAAAATTTTGATGAGGGCGAAATAATTCGCACAAAAGCGATAGTTCAATCCATGACACCTGCAGAGCGCCAAGAGCCAAAACTTCTCAATGGCTCACGTCGTGCGCGCATCGCACTTGGTTCAGGGCGAAAGGTCTCTGATGTTAATAATCTGGTGGATCGATTCAGCGCTGCACAAAAGATGATGAAGCAGGTCAGAAATGGCGGAATGCCTGCCGGAATGCCTCCAGGGATGGCTATGCCTGGCTTGCCCAAGGTGAATAAGCCGATAAATAAGAAGAAGTCCAAATCAGGCAATCCAGCTAAGCGAGCGCTAGAGCAGGGTCAATAACCCTCGATTTCGCATCTGAAGGCTTAAATGGCAGAATTGGGAACCTGTTGAAGGGGCCCTCTACCCCCAGCAACATCCACAATTCGATAGTCATATGAATTGATCGCGCACCCCGCTGCGATTGATACGCATGGCACACAAATACAGGAGTACAAATTTCTTGGCTACAAAAATTCGTTTAATGCGCATGGGCAAAATCCGCACACCATTTTTCCGCGTCGTTGTTACAGATGCACGCAAGGCACGTAACGGTCTATCAATTGAAGAGATTGGTCGCTATGTTCCAGGTCAGGATCCATCAATCATTGAGATCAATTCAGAGCGCGCTCTGTACTGGCTCGGCGTTGGTGCACAGCCATCAGAAGCTGTAGAGGCTTTGCTAAAAGTGACTGGCGATTGGCAGAAGTTCAAGGGCCTCCCAGGAACTGAGGGAACTCTTCGCGTTGCAACTCCTAAGCCATCAAAGGTTGTTGCTTACGAAGCAGCAATGAAGGCTGCTGCTAACGAACCTGCAGAAGGTGCAACAACATTGAAGAAGAAGGCACAGGAGAAGCTTGCAGCTAAGGCAAACCCTGTTGTTGAAGAAGCAGTTGTTGAAACTCCAGTTGAAGAAGCTCCAGCAGCTGAGGCTGTTGTTGAAGAGACTGTTGAAGCCGTTGTTGAAACTCCAGTTGAAGAAGCGGCTGCAGAGTAACCATGATGGATGAAGCCCTAGAGCATTTGGTCAAGGGAATCGTCGATAATCCCGATGATGTTGTTGTCTCTGAAAAGAGCGGACGTCGCGGAACAACTTTAGAGGTTCGAGTTAACCCTGAAGATATCGGCAAGGTCATTGGCCGTAATGGTCGCACAGCAAAGGCACTTCGTACCGTTGTTAGTGCGCTCGCAGGACGCACAGTGCGCGTCGATCTCATCGAGACCGACGAAGCTCGATAACAATGCGCTTACTCGTGGGGCGAATTGGTCGCGCTCACGGAATTCTTGGTGAAGCGACGATAGAGGTTCGAACAGATGAACCTGATCGT
>CANHFN010000127.1 GCA_947459935.1 Actinomycetota bacterium | reverse complement strand
TTGCATCAGGTGCTTGAAGGGAAAATCTCTGTTTTAGTTGGTCATTCTGGTGTTGGTAAATCAACACTCATTAATGCACTTGTGCCGGAGGCCGATCGAGTGACAGGTGATGTTAATGAAGCGACTGGTCGCGGCCGTCATACATCTTCAAGTGCAATTGCATTGCCATTAGTTGATAGTGATGGCTGGATTATCGACACACCAGGTATTCGTGCATTTGGATTAAGCCACATTGATAATCAAAGAATTGTTGATGCATTTAGTGATTTATCTGAAGTTGCTGCCAACTGTCTATCCAACTGTTCGCACGCAGAGAGTTCCTGCAAATTAGATGCCTGGGCTAGCCCTGATGGGGTTCCAAATGCCCACCGCACAGCACGTCTTGCCAGCCTTCGGTCTTTGCTCGCAGTCAAAGATTCACCTGCCGCAATAGTTGAGGAATAGACTGGCATCATCATGAGTAACTATGTGAGCACAAATGATCTGCAGGATGATCTAGCCCTTGCGCACGCTTTAGCTGACCTTGCAGATGCCATCACCCTTGATCGTTATCAAGCACAAGATTTGGTCATAACAAATAAGCCCGATAACACACCAGTAACCGATGCTGATCGTGCAGTTGAAACCGCAATCCGCGAAGCACTAGCAACTCATCGTCCAACAGATGGATTAGTCGGTGAAGAGTTTGGGAGCGATAAAGGAACATCTGGTCGCTATTGGGTTATTGATCCAATTGATGGAACTAAAAACTTTATGCGAGGCGTGCCAACCTGGGCAACATTGATTGCACTTGTTAGCGTTGACACATCAGGTGAAGAAGAAGTTGTAGTTGGAATTGCCAGCGCACCAGCACTTGCCAGACGTTGGTCTGCTGCTAAAGGACATGGCGCCTTTGTCAGGTTTAATTCCGGAAATAATGATGAGTTGCTAGAAGATTTTGACAGTGCTTCAATTAATAAGAAGATGAGTGTTTCAAAAGTGAAAGAACTCTCAGATGCCTCAATTTCGTACTCAGATTTCGTTGGTTGGGGAGATCGCTTAGAGCCATTCCAAAAAATGCTTGCAAATGCATGGCGCACAAGAGGCATTGGTGACTTCTGGTCTCACATGCTTGTTGCTGAAGGTGCAGTTGATGTGGCGATCGAGCCATCACTTGCTGTGTGGGATATGGCAGCACTCGATATCATTGTCCGAGAAGCTGGCGGTACCTTTACCAATACAGCAGGACAGAACGGTCCATTTGGTGGAAGTGGAGTCTCTACTAATGGACTTTTACATAATGCGGTTATCAACGGATTAAATCCCTAAAAAAGGACATCATGAGCCAATTACTAGAGCCAATCACCCTTTCTGTTCAGGGAATGACGTGCTCGTCCTGCGTTAATTCAGTTGAAAAAGCGCTCAATAAGGTTGAAGGCGTAAGTGCAACCATTAACTTTGCAACAGAGACTGCCCACATTTTGGCTCCTGCAGATATGAGCCCCAAAGAGTTGATAAAGATTGTTGAAAAGGCGGGGTATGAAGCATCTCTTCTGGTGGATTCGAACTCAGTAACGCTACACAGCAAGAAATCTGCTCGTGCATTTTTCTTTGCCTTTATCTTTGCAGTCCCTGCCGTTGCTATGTCCATGATCATGAGTTGGCATCACCAGATTGATATGTGGGTTCATGATGCTCTAGATACTTTTGGTTTGCCATATCCTTTGTACTCTGCAACAGCTTGGGTAGTAATCGCGCTCAGCGCTCCAGTGGTGCTGCTTGTCGCCTATCCAATCCACAAAGCCGCCTTAAGAAATCTCTTACATCCAACCATGGATAACTTGATCTCAATGGGCTCACTTGCAGCCTTTGGTTGGTCTATCTATGCAAATTCAACTGGTGCTGGAGATGTCTATACCGAGGTTGCAGCAGGAGTAATTTTCTTTGTAATTCTTGGAAGATATTTAGAGACCCGCGCAAAGGCAAAAGCAAGTAGCGCGCTCACATCTTTGTTAGCACTTGGAAGTAAAGAGGTAACAATTGTGCGTGGGGGATTCCCACTCATTGTTCCAATTGAACAGTTGCAAATTGGTGATGAGTTTGAAGTTCGCCCTGGTGATCGAATTGCAACTGATGGAATTGTTGTTAAAGGCGAGAGCGCAGTTGATAACTCGATGCTGACCGGTGAAACTAAGCCAATTGATGTGCGCGCTGGTTCATCAGTAATTGGTGCATCGGTTAATCACAACGGCCGTTTGATTGTGCGTGCAACACGAGTTGGTAGTGACACTGAACTAGCTAGAATTACCGCGATGGTGATCAGTGCTCAAGGCACCAAAGCACCAATTCAACGCCTTGCAGATCGCATCAGTTCCGTGTTTGTTCCAATTGTCACTGTGCTTGCGATAGGCACATTCGCCGGCTGGTATTTCACAGGTTCAACTCTTACTCAATCAATTTCAATTGCGATCACGGTATTGGTGATCGCTTGCCCATGCGCACTTGGATTAGCAACTCCCGTGGCACTTCTTGTTGCTTCAGGACGCGGGGCAGCACGTGGCATTGTTCTGCGTGAACCCCGTGTTCTAGAGGTTGCTCGCAAGGTAGACACGGTGTTATTTGATAAGACCGGCACTCTGACTGAAGGAGTGATGCTCGTTCAAGAGGCAACGATTTCTACTGCAGCAGGAGCGGTATTAGGCCGCTCTTTTGCAGAGATAGTCACACGCGAGAACATTCTTGCCTCTGCTGGTGCAATTGAATCTCTAAATAACCACCCAATTGCTCTTTCAATTACTAAGTACGCTTTAGCAAATGCAGGGCAAGTCACGTCTTCACGGCCAACATTTGCTGTTTCTGATTTTTCAGTAACACCGGGTTCAGGTGCTGCAGGTCGGGTTTCAATCGGATCTCAGTCTCCCGTTGTTCTTATTGGCTCACCTGCTGCAGTTGCCCACAGTTCAACTGAATTCCATGCCGAAATCAAATCTGCAATCGAACGTGGACAAACCGCCGGCTTAACAATTGCAGTGCTTGCTTGGGACGGAGTTGCACTAGCTGTCTTTGCAGTTGGTGATCAACTCAAAACTGATGCAGCACAAACCGTTTCCTCTCTTCGAGATATGGGAATTACTCCATGGCTCGTAACTGGAGACAGCAGTGAGGTTGCAGCATCGGTTGCAACAACTGTTGGAATAGATGCTGCACATGTTGTTTCACATGCTTTACCTGAAACTAAACTTGAAATTGTTGAGCGGATGAAGAGTCAAGGACATACAGTCTTAATGATTGGTGATGGAATCAATGATGCGGCAGCACTCACCGCAGCTGATTTATCAATGGCCATGGGAACTGGAACAGACACAGCGATTAATAGTGCTGATATCACTTTGATGAATTCAGGATTAGGTTCAGTGATTTCAGCGTTGAAACTTTCAAAGAAGACCCTCAAGATCATTCGACTCAATATGGGTTGGGCACTTGTTTATAACGTCATTGGATTGCCTATTGCAGCGGCTGGATTGTTATCGCC
>CANHFN010000126.1 GCA_947459935.1 Actinomycetota bacterium | reverse complement strand
TTGGACAATCCCACTCTGCTGGAATAACTACTGTTTCTTCAACTGCAAATGATGGACGAACTTCATGTCCATTGGCACACCAGTAAGAAACATAGGCGCGAGCGATTGAATCGCCGCGCTCTGCCTCGCCCATTGGGCCAGCGCCAACACGACTTCCGCGAATTGCACTTGCCATACGTATCCCCTTGCTTTACTTGACTAAAATCGAAATGAAAATTGTTTACTTAAGCACAAGCGACAACGCAACAACCAAGGCAAACCACAAGCCGCCAATGACGATAGTGATGCGATCAAGGTTCTTTTCAACTACTGATGAGCCACCGTAGTTTGAAGAGACGCCACCACCGAATAAGTCAGAGAGTCCGCTTCCTTTGCCCTTGTGAAGCAGCACTAAAAGGATCATGAGAACGCTAGCGATAACGAGCGCGATTGAGAGACCTAGTTTCACTTTTCTTAAACTCCTAGTTCGTAGGGGGAAAGGATACCCGCCCTGTGGGGGTAATGCTTACTCGCTCACCGCGTGGAATTTGACGATCTTGGCTAGCTCCTCAGGATCTAGGCTCGCACCACCAATCAAAGCGCCATCAACATCGGCCTTTTTCATGATTTCGACGATGTTAGAAGACTTCACAGAGCCTCCATAGAGGATGCGCATATTTGCAGCGATTTCTGGTGAACCAATGTTTTCTATCTCTTCACGAATTGCCGCACATACTTCTTGAGCATCTTCAGGAGTTGCAGTCTTTCCTGTGCCGATAGCCCAAACTGGCTCGTAAGCGATCACAATCTTTTTAAGCTCTGGCTTTGTAAAACCTTCTAGGCCTGCGCGAACCTGACGAATCACATGACTCACATGTGTTCCAGCTTCGCGGATCGCCAACTCTTCGCCTACACAAAATATTGGCGTCATTTCATATTCCAGCGCTGCCTTAATCTTTCGATTAATCATTGCATCTGACTCTTGATGAATAGCACGGCGTTCTGAGTGACCGATGACTACGAAGGTGCACCCTAACTTTGCAAGCATTGAACCTGAAATGTCACCAGTAAAGGCACCACTTGCTTCAGGTGAAAGATCCTGCGCTCCGTATTGAAGACGTAACCGATCACCATCAACTAATGTCTGAATTGATCTGATGTCGGTAAAGGGAGGAATGATTGCAACATCAACAGCGTCGTAATCTTTGTCATCGAGTCCGTAGACCAGCTTTTGAGCAACTGCGATCGCCTCAAGGTGATTGAGGTTCATCTTCCAGTTTCCTGCCATTAATGGTTTACGCATTACTACTCCCCCGGCTCTTGATTCTTAACTAGATTAATTCTAATGCTTTTAGGCCAGGAAGTTCCTTGCCTTCAAGATATTCAAGAGATGCACCGCCGCCAGTTGAGATATAGCCAAACTGTGAATCAGCAAAACCAAGTGCACGAACAGCTGCAGCAGAGTCTCCCCCACCTACTACTGAGATTCCTGAAACTTCAGTAAGTGCTTGTGCAACTACTTTTGTTCCAGCGGCAAAGTTAGGAAATTCAAAGACGCCCATTGGGCCATTCCAGAACACGGTCTTGCATTGAATGATCTCAGCGGCAAATGCTGCAGCTGAAACAGGGCCAATATCTAATCCCATTTGATCTGCAGGAATTGCATCTGCTGAAACCAAGGTTGGTGAGGCATCTGCAGCAAATGCTGGTGCAACAACAATGTCCGAAGGAAGAACAATTTTAACGCCGTTCTTTTCTGCAGTTGCAATCAGTCCCTTAACCACATCTAACATCTCTGTCTCCACAAGTGAGGTTCCGATCTCCTTGCCTTGTGCTTTAAGAAATGTGAAAACCATTCCTCCGCCAATTGCTAGAACATCGACCTTACCAAGCAAATTTTCAATCACGCCTAGTTTGTCTGAAACTTTTGCCCCACCCAACACAACTCCATATGGACGTTCTGGGTTTTGGGTAAGTTTTTTCAGTACTTCAACTTCAGCAGATACTAAAGTGCCCGCCGCATGTGGTAGTAACTTAGGTAGATCAAAGACAGATGCATGCTTGCGATGGACCGCACCGAAACCATCACCAACATAGAAATCAGCAAGTTGTGCGAGCTCAGCAGCAAAAGCGCCGCGCTCTGCTTCTTCTTTGCTTGTCTCTGCTGCATTGAAGCGAATATTTTCTAGCAAGAGAATTTCTCCAGCTTTAAGTGATTGCGCTGCAGTTGTAACAGATGCACCTGTTACTTCACCAGTGAACTTAACTTCGCAGCCAAGTAGCTCAGACAAACGCTGTGCTACTGGAGCTAATGAAAGCTCTGGCTTTGCTTCACCCTTTGGTCGACCCAAGTGGGCTGCGATAACAAGTGATGCGCCTTTTTGAAGAAGCAATTGAATAGTCAGAAGCGAGGCTTTGATCCGTCCATCATCCTTAATGACTCCCTCTTTCAAAGGAACATTGAGGTCGCAACGAAGAAATACTCGCTTCCCAGCTACATCAAGAGTTAAAAGATCTGCCATTACAGAGTTTTACCAACATAATCGATCAAATCGACTAAGCGGTTTGAGTAACCCCATTCGTTGTCATACCAACCAACGACCTTAACCTGGTTACCAATTACCTTGGTTAAACCTGAATCGAATACACATGATGAAGGATCGGTCACGATGTCTGAAGACACAATTGGATCTTCTGTGTAGGAAAGGAATCCCTTGAGTGGGCCTTCTGCTGCAGCCTTCATTGCTGCGTTGATTTCAGCTGCAGTTGCTTCTTTTTCTAGTTCCACAGTCAGGTCTGTTGCAGATCCTGTTGGAACCGGAACGCGCATTGCATATCCATCTAGCTTGCCCTTGAGCTCTGGCATTACTAGTGAGATTGCTTTGGCCGCACCTGTTGAAGTTGGGATCATGTTGATTGCAGCAGCGCGAGCGCGACGTAGATCCTTGTGTGGGAAGTCAAGAATTGGTTGATCATTTGTGTAAGCGTGAATTGTTGTCATCAAGCCCTTAACAATTCCCCAGTTATCCTGCAAAACCTTTGCCATTGGTGCGAGGCAGTTAGTTGTGCATGAAGCATTGGAAATAATGTTGTGCTTGGCGGCATCGTAATGAGTGTGATTAACGCCCATCACGATCGTAATGTCCTCATCTGTTGCTGGCGCAGAGATGATTACCTTCTTGGCACCTGCTGTGATGTGCTTCTGAGCATCTGCGCCCTTTGTGAAAATACCTGTTGATTCAACAACTACATCTGCCTTAACCGCTGCCCAAGGAAGATTTGCTGGGTCGCGCTCTGAGAAAACCTTGATTGTCTTGCCATCAACAGTGATTGAATCATCTGTATAGGTAACTTCTAGACCCAAGCGACCCAAAATTGAGTCGTACTTCAAAAGGTGGGCAAGAGTCTCGTTTGGTGTGAGGTCATTAATTCCGACGATGTTGATATTTGGGTTAGAGAGGCAAGCACGGAAGAAGTTACGACCGATACGTCCAAAACCATTGATTCCGACATTAATCACGAAAGTGTCCTT
>CANHFN010000125.1 GCA_947459935.1 Actinomycetota bacterium | reverse complement strand
TGCAAAAACAAGAGCTTGCGCAGCTATTACCCAAAGATTATTTGTCGCCAACGCTGTTGCTAAAACCGCTGTTGTTATAACAGCTCCGAACCGTGGACCACGTGCATCAATAACTGCTGTGTTCTTTTTTGAATCTAAACTTATTGTCATTTCTTTTCCTTGTCGTTGTGTGTTTTTGATTAAACGGTGTTAATTGTTAAATGAAGAAACAATTAGCCAAGACACAAGGAAGCAGTCATACGGCCGTAATCAATTACTCGGCGCTTAGTAGCTGCTAACAACATGTAGCAAGAGTAAAGTGCTTGCAGAATTAATGCGAGTTGCAACTAATTTGCATTAACGAATAGCTGAAATTGCGCCTAAAACCTGATCGCGCTTAGGCGCACCCATGGCCCGTCCGACCTCGTGGCCTTTGCGGTCTAGGAATAATGTTGTTGGGGTACTGCGGATATCTAGTTGTCGCACCAGTTCAAGATTTGCCTCGGCATCAATATCAACGTGAACCACATCGGCCATATTGGCGGTCACATCTTCTAGCAATGCTCTCGTTGCTCGGCATGGACTACAGAAGGCTGAAGAGAACTGCACCAGGGTCGCTCGTTGCCCCAACTCCACGCCGATCATGCTTTGGGTGATTAACCCCTTGTCTGACCTAACGACAACCTTGCCTCGAGAACGCTGATACCAAAGCCCGTATGCAGTTGCTAGGCCCAGCACAATCACGATTGGAAGCAAAGTTTTCACAGGGGTAGTCTGTACCAATGGCGAGAGTTCTTCTACTTACGAACACTCTTGGTGCCAGCGCAGAGGTGCTTCCAGCACTTGGTTTGCTGCAGCATCAAGTTCGCATCTTGCCTGCCGAAGCTAGCGTCTTGGTAGATGCCCCAGAAATCGATGTTTTGTTGATTGATGCTCGTCGTGACCTGCCTGCTGTTAAATCTTTAACCAAGCTGATTAATTCCACAGGTGTTGGTTGCCCCGTTATTGCAATTACTACCGAGGGTGGGTTAACAGCAGTCAATGCTGACTGGGGAATTGATGATGTCATTCTAGATACCGCAGGGCCTGCCGAAGTTGATGCTCGTATTCGCATTGCACTTGGAAAATATGCAATCGAAATGGTTGCAGCAGATCCACATAGCGGAGAAATCAGAAGTGGTGAAGTAACAATTGATGAATCAACTTACACCGCTCGACTTAAAGGCAATGTTTTAGATTTAACTTTTAAAGAATTTGAATTATTGAAATATCTTGCTCAGCATCCTGGACGCGTTTTTACACGCGCACAGTTGTTGCAAGAGATTTGGGGTTATGACTATTTTGGCGGAACTCGCACAGTAGATGTACACATTCGTCGCCTCCGCTCGAAACTTGGACCAGAGTTCGAAGCAATCATCGGGACGGTTCGAAATGTTGGTTATCGCTTTACCGTTGATGCATAACAATGCGCCACATACTCAAGCTGCACCGCGATCTCAACGCTGATTCACTTCCGCAAGCCGATCACGACTACACAATTGAAACCTTTGACCCAGCTATCCATAAAGAACAGTGGCTTGAACTCAACAATTTGATCTTTTCTCACCATGCCGACCAAGGTAATTGGGCGATGCAAGACCTTGATAACCGAATCGCAGAGCCGTGGTTTGATCCAAATGGATTCTTTCTGGCAACAGAAAATGGTGCCATAGAAGGATTTGTCTGGACCAAGATCCATCAGGACCTCATTAATCAAGACCCTGTAGGTGAACTCTATGTAGTGGGCACTCACCCAAACCATGCGGGTAAAGGGATTGCTAGGGCCTTATCCGTTGAGGCAATCAATTACCTAGTAAACAAAGGTTTAAAGCATGCGATTTTGTATGTGGACGCAGACAATGAAAAAGGCATCAAGCTGTACGACTCGTTAGGGTTCAACTAACGCTTTAAGAATATTTGTGAAACTGTCTTTGCAAGTATCGGTGAAGCGTCTTTCCAAGTAATTCCATAGACTTTTAAAAATGCCTCTTCGAAAGTTAATCCATTAGAGACCAACACAATTAACTCCATTGGTGAGTCAATTCCCTCAAGTGCAACCAAGCACTCCATCGTTATATATCCAATTGTGTAAACATAGCCAAACATCTCTGCGTTGTACTTACCAGGCATTAAAGATGCATAGAAACGCTCTATATCTGCAGGTTCAAAACTCTTTATCTCTTCATTAGGAGAAGTATTTAGCCAATCACTTCGATACTTCATATATTGCTCAATACTTTTTGCAGAACCAGTGTTTCCAGTGATATGTGCATGGCCTTCAATAAACCAACGTGGCAAGTAATTGAAGTTCTGATCATCCTTTGGCTTGCCAACAAATTGCATTGCTTGGGCAATATGGGCGTATTCATGTATCTCTAGGCCACCACCTAGATGATAGGAATCTGTCTGGCCGCCTGGTTCAGTAACTCCATATTGGGAAAACCCAACGGTTCCTGAAACTTTTCCAGCACTGGCACCATTGCAGCGTTGTAGAGAGGCACATGATCCATCTATCTGTCCAGCAAGATATGACATGTTTAGTTCTGCGAATTTTGCTTTCGCCCAGTCTTTATCTTGAAAGCGGTAATACACGGCATAAAAACTTTGAGGATGGGCAAACCCAGAGAAAAGTCTCGTTGCATCTTCAAATATCGCCTTCACATTTGCATTAGGGATGGTCGTATTTGGCCCTACAAAAATATCTTGTCTTACCGCCACCGGATCAGACTTCTTGATTTTTTCATTTGTAGAAGTCCACGCAGCTATTGCGATCCCTTGTGAATTCCCGTATAGCTCATCGAATGTTTTCGGAATAATGACTGGCGGCACCGTTGGGGTTGGAGTTGGCGTAACGGTCGGTGTTGGAGTGGGAGTCGGTGTGGGAGTCGGTGTTGGAGTCGGTGTTGGAGTCGGTGTTGGGGTTGGGGTTGGGGTTGGGGTTGGGGTTGGGGTTGGCTTAACAACTGCAACACCTTTATTCCATACAAGTTTCTTGCCACTCTTTACACAGGTGTATTTGATGCCCTTAATGATTGAGACAGCGCCAGCTTTACTGCATTTTCCACCTGGCTTTACCGTTGCGGCAGATGTTGCTTGAAGTGAAGTGAAGGTGAGAACAAGAATCGTTACGGCGGCTAGGGCTTTGCGCATTCTAGAAATGTACAGGAAAAGGGGTGAAAAGACCCTAAACCCATGTAATTAACCCTTTACGTAGATGTTATTGAAGTAAGTATTTGAGGTGGCAGGAGCGATTTCAAAGTTAATGTCTTTAACTCCTGATTTTTCGATAATGAATTTCTTGATTGCCGCGATACGTGCTGCTGCCAAAGGCTCAGTCTTCTTAGTTGTAGTTATCTTCGAGATAACAACTGTTTTAAAGCCTTGAGTTTTAACAAGAAGAATTACCTTATACAAAGCTGTTGTATCTACAGAACTTAGAGAACCCTTTGTTTTGGTTGCACTCACCACACGAGTGACCAAGAGTGGTCCATTCAACTTGAAATCTGCATCTACTCT
>CANHFN010000124.1 GCA_947459935.1 Actinomycetota bacterium | reverse complement strand
GAGACAAAGGGCCAAGCAGATGCTGCTCGCGTTCGAGAGCTTCTACTTGGCCACTTGGGTCAAGCTAATTAATTAGTGAAGGCCAGCGCCTTCGGTTTCGACAAGTGACTCTTTACCAATATTGATAAAGAAGAAGAGCACGATGGCTCCAATAAAGAGCAACCCAGCACTGAACTTAAAGGCAACTGTAAAGCCATGAGTCATTGCAAATGGCATCACCTTGTCACCTAATTGGGCATTGGCTGCAGCAAAACTAACCGTTGCAGAAGCAGCAATAGTATTAAGAAGTGCTGTGCCTAGTGAGCCGCCGATCTGCTGACTTGTGTTAACCATCGCACTTGCAACACCCGTGTCGTGGTTTGAAACCCCATGAAGTGAAGTTGAAGTAAGTGGAATAAACACAAGTGCCATTCCACTGGACATAACTAGCAATGAAGGCAAAACATGTGTCACATATGAGGTTTCAGGAGTAATTCTTGTCATAAACAACATACCGATACCTGCAGAAATTAAACCTGTAACCATCAAAGGACGTGGTCCAACTTTTGGAAGTAGTGTCGATGCAATTCCTGCAAAGACGATGATGCCTGCGGTAAATGGCAAGAATGCAAATCCAGATTTAAGTGGGCTGTATCCAAGAATCACTTGAAGGTATAAACCTAAGAATAGGAACATGGAAAACAATCCAGCTCCAACAACTAGTGAACCAAGGTATGAACCTCCACGGTTGCGCTCTGTTACGACGCGAAGTGGCATCAAAGGATTCTTCACTCGCATTTCAATCAAGACAAAGATGAGGAGTAGAACAATTGCTGCAACCAAGAAAGTGATTGTTAGGGGATCAGACCAGCCTTTGAGCGCTGCTTCATTGAATCCGTATGTAAGTGAGAACAGACCAGCAGTTGCAGTTATAACACCAGGGATGTCATAGGTGTTATCACCTTGAGCTTTAGATTCCTTTACGAACTTGGTCGCCATGATTGCGGCAAAGATTGCAATAGGTGTGTTTACCCCAAGGCACCAGCGCCACGAGAAGAACTCTGTTAAAGCACCACCCAGAATCAATCCAATTGCTGCGCCGCCGCCGGAGATTGCGCCAATTACACCAAATGCTTTTGCGCGCTCTTTAGGAACAGTAAAAGTCACAGAAATAATTGCAAGGGCAGCAGGTGCCAGAAGTGCACCAAAGACTCCCTGTAGTGCGCGAGATGCAAAAAGCATTCCCTGGGTTGATGAAATTCCACCGAGAGCAGAAGCTGCAGCAAAGCCAGCAAGACCTACAAGAAAGATCTTTTTGCGACCCATGTAATCACCAATTCGTCCACCAAGAAGCAGTAATGATCCGAAAGCTAATGTGTAAGCGGTGATTACCCATTGCTGATTAGCATCTGAGATTCCAAGATCTACCTTGGCGCTAGGAATTGCAATATTCATGATGGAGCTGTCGAGAACGATCATTAGTTGAGCGGTTGCGACTACGAACAGGGTTCGCCATCTCGTTGGGTCTAGACCTTCAGTTTTGGTCGTCTGTGACACGTTAATGCTCCAATTATTCGAGTGATAAATGCGTTATCAAGAAGGTAGAATTATCTCATGCCAAACATGAAGCCGCGTTCCCACGTTGTTACCGATGGAATGGAAAGAGCCCCACAAAGAGGCATGTTACGTGCTGTTGGAATGGGTGATGAAGACTGGGTTAAACCTCAGATTGGCATCGCATCTTCGTGGAATGAAATTACACCGTGCAATATGTCACTTGATCGCCTAGCAAAAGCTTCTAAAGAAGGTGTTTTGGCAGCGGGTGGATTTCCAATGCAGTTCGGCACGATCTCTGTTTCCGATGGAATCTCTATGGGCCATGAGGGAATGCACTTTTCATTAGTGTCGAGAGAAATTATTGCAGACTCAGTTGAGACCGTAATGAATGCAGAACGTTTTGATGGAATGGTTACTTTTGCGGGGTGTGATAAATCACTTCCAGGAATGATGATGGCTGCCGCACGTTTAGATGTTGCCAGTGTTTTTGTGTATGCAGGATCAACTTTGCCAGGTCAGGTTGATGGCAAAGATGTAACAATTATTGATGCCTTTGAAGCTGTGGGGGCTTGTGCTCGAGGGCTGATTACAAAAGAGCGCGTGGATCAAATTGAACGCGCAATCTGCCCAGGAGAAGGTGCTTGTGGCGGCATGTATACAGCAAACACTATGGCAGCAATTGGTGAAGCATTAGGACTTTCTTTGCCTGGATCTGCCGCCCCTCCAGCCGTGGACCGTCGACGTGATACATATGCCATTAAATCTGGAGAAGCAGTTGTTAACTTAATTCGTCTGGGAATTACTACCAGAATGATTTTGACAAAGAAAGCTTTTGAAAATGCAATCACAATTTTAATGGCACTTGGTGGTTCTACAAATGCAGTTCTTCATCTATTAGCAATTGCACACGAGGCAGAAGTTGATCTCACACTTGAAGATTTCAATCGCATTGGTGCAAAAGTGCCTCTACTTGGCGATTTAAAGCCATTTGGAAAATTTGTTATGACAGATCTAGACCGAGTAGGTGGAATACCAGTAGTTCTTAAGATTCTGCTAGATGCAGGCTATTTGCACGGTGACACACTGACTGTTACTGGAAAAACAATGGCTGAGAACTTAGCTGATATAAATCCACCATTTCCCGATGGTGTAGTTGTTCATCCTGCAGAACGTCCGTTGTCTAAAGATGTTGGAATAACAATTCTTGGTGGTTCACTTGCTCCTGAAGGTGCTGTGTGCAAAACGGCAGGAATTGGAATTGATTCTTTTGAAGGACCGGCTCGAGTCTTTGATCGCGAGCAATTAGCAATGGATGCCGTTGAAAATGGAACAATTAAAGCGGGCGATGTTGTTGTAATCCGGTATGAAGGACCAAAGGGTGGTCCTGGAATGCGAGAGATGCTTATGGTTACTGGAGCAATCAAAGGCGCAGGTCTTGGAAAATCTACTTTGCTTTTAACCGACGGTCGTTTTTCTGGTGGCTCAACTGGAT
Organism: Actinomycetota bacterium; assembly: GCA_947459935.1. Taxonomy (GTDB): domain Bacteria; phylum Actinomycetota; class Actinomycetes; order Nanopelagicales; family Nanopelagicaceae; genus Planktophila. The sequence continues at coordinate 520 of CANHFN010000124.1, read as the reverse complement.
TGTGCGTTGGTCACATTTCACCCGAGGCTGTTGATGGCGGTCCTATCGCTTTCATTAAAGATGGTGACATTGTGCGTATTGACACAGTAAAGAGGACTCTTGATTTACTGGTGGACCCAGCTGAATTGGAAAGCCGCAAAGTCGGTTGGGTACCTTTGAAACATAAGTACACCCGTGGCGTTCTTGCTAAATTCTCAAAGCTAGTTGGCTCAGCATCTAAAGGTGCAGTCTGCGAGTAGCACTCTCAAAATATGAGATGTGCATCTCAACCCTTGACGCACAGGCTCATTCATTGGAGAATAAGATCATGAGCACAACATTTGTGGTGGTGATTTAAAGGCGCGTGATCTGTATTTGATCATGCGCCACCCTCAGTTATCTGAGGGTTTTTTCATTTCACATACAAACAAGGTGTTCAACAGGAAAGACCAGAACGAAAGGAGATGGATATGAGCAAGAAGATGAGTGGAGCTAAATCACTCGTGCAATCTTTGGAGCATGCCGGCGTCGATGTGATGTT
>CANHFN010000123.1 GCA_947459935.1 Actinomycetota bacterium | reverse complement strand
GTCGCGATGCCCGATATGGATCAGAAGATTACACATTTGAAACAGCCGAGATTATGAGTGGTGCAGGCATGAAAGTTTTTGTTCTACCACGACCACTTCCTACGCCCGTTTTAGCTTTTGCAACTAATGAATTGGGCTGCGATGTAGGAATCATGGTTACTGCAAGCCACAATCCACCTCAAGATAATGGATACAAGGTTTACCTTGGAGGCACCGTTGATGGGATTGAATACCGTGGATCGCAGATAATTTCACCAACTGATATTTCAATAGCACAAAAGATTGATGCGATAACTTCGCTGAAGGCTCAACCACGAGGCAAGGTATGGTCTGTTTTAGGCGAAGAGATAATTGAGAAATACATCAGTCGCACCGCATCTCTTGCCACACAACCAGGTAATCTTAAAATTGTTTATACAGCGATGCATGGAGTAGGAACCGAAACACTTCAGCGAGTTTTCAATAAAGCCGGGTTTCTTTCTCCAATTTTGGTTGATGCCCAAGCAGCGCCAGATCCAGATTTTCCCACTGTTGCCTTTCCTAATCCTGAAGAGCCAGGTGCGATCGATTTGGCCCTTGAGACTGCAAAAACTTTTGATGCAGATTTAGTCATTGCAAATGATCCAGATGCAGATCGATGTGCTGCTGCTATCAAGGATCCCGTAACAGGTTGGCGAATGCTCAAAGGTGATGAATTAGGGGCATTATTGGGCGAATCTATTGCCCGAAAGGGTGGCTCAGGAATATTTGCCAATTCAATAGTCTCCTCTTCAATACTTAGAAAAATTGCTATGCATTACAACTTTGAATTTGAAGAAACACTCACAGGATTTAAATGGTTAGCCAAAATTAAGGGGCTGACTTTTGGGTATGAAGAAGCTCTCGGATATGCCGTTGATGCAGAGACCGTTAATGACAAAGATGGAATTTCTGCAGCAATTACCTTGGCACAAATCGCAACAGATCTAGCTGCTGATGGCAAAACTATTCTTGATTTACTTGATGAGATTTGGACTCGTCATGGATTCCATGCAACAGAGCAGATTTCTATTCGTCTCACTGATTTATCGAAGGTGGGCATAATTCTCGGGGGGCTCCGCACTAATCCCCCACAAGAAATAGCCGGACGACTAGTTACCTCAATTGATGATCTATCTGCCCCGACTGATGGTTTACCACCAACAGATGGTTTAAGAATTTGGCTAGATGGTGGAATTCGAATCATCATTCGTCCCAGCGGTACTGAAGCAAAAATGAAGTGTTACATTGAGGTTATTGAAAAGGATTCTAATTCTGCTCAAGTAGTATTGGATCAACTGCGACCACCGCTTAAGGAATTGCTATCGTGAGTTTTTATGGTTTAGTTGATGGCACTGATGCCTCGCTAAAGAGTTATCTCGGCAATCTCTCTGGTGTAGACCAGGTTGGTGCCGAAGCTCGAGCAAGCATGCTTGCAACTAGAAGTATCAAAACAACATCAAAGCGCTGGGCAATTGATACCGCAATCACGATGGTGGATTTAACAACACTTGAGGGCGCTGACACTCCTGGCAAAGTAAAGGCATTGTGCACAAAAGCCGTCAGACCAGACCCAACAGATGCATCAGTTCCTAGCGTTGGAGCGGTTTGCGTTTATAACGACATGGTTGAAGTTGCTCGCACACACCTAGATTTAATAGGTGGGCAGCATGTCCCTGTAGCAGCGGTTTCAACCGCTTTTCCATCAGGTCGTGCCTCAATGCCAGTCAAGATTCGAGATACACAAGATGCTATAGATGCAGGCGCAGCTGAAATCGATATGGTGATCGATCGAGGTGCTTTCCTTGCTGGGCGATACATTGATGTGTTCAATGAGATTGTTCAGATTCGAGAAGTATGTGGCGACAAAGCACATTTGAAGGTGATTTTCGAAACTGGTGAGCTAGTTACATATGACAATGTCCGCAAAGCATCATTTTTAGCTATGGCAGCGGGTGCTGATTTCATAAAGACATCTACGGGAAAGGTTGCACCAGCTGCCACTCCCCCTGTTGTGTTAGTGATGTTAGAGGCGGTCCGCGACTTCTATGAGATGACACAAGTGCGCATCGGCGTTAAGCCTGCCGGAGGAATCCGAAACACTAAAGATGCAATCAAACAATTAGTTTTGGTCAATGAAACTGTTGGACCAGATTGGCTCAATCCGAAACTCTTTCGAATTGGCGCTAGTGCTTTGCTCAATGACCTATTGATGCAACGCATGAAGATGGATGATGGTTATTACACTAGCCCTCAGTATGTGACGATGGATTAATGGAGACGACTATGACCTTCGAATACGCCCCCGCGCCAGAATCTCGCGCAATTGTCACGATCAAGCCAAAGTATGGACACTTCATTGGCGGAAAGTTTGTACCGGGAGGCAAGCACTTCCCCACCATCAATCCAGCAACTGAAGAGGTCTTAAGCCAGATAGCGCTTGCCGGAAAAGCAGATGTTGATGCAGCGGTAAAGGCTGCGCGCAAGGCATATACAAATACCTGGTCAAAAATGTCCGGCAAAGAGCGCGGAAAGTATTTGTATCGAATTGCACGAATCATGCAAGAGCGATCACGCGAATTTGCAGTGCTGGAGACTCTCGATAACGGTAAGCCAATTCGTGAATCACGCGATACTGATATTCCTTTAGCAGCCGCTCACTTCTTCTACCACGCAGGCTGGGCAGACAAGCTTGAATATGCAGGTCTTGGCACATCTCCAAAGCCACTAGGCGTCGCCGGTCAGATTATTCCGTGGAACTTTCCTTTGCTAATGCTTGCCTGGAAGGTTGCACCCGCACTTGCTGCAGGAAACACAGTTGTATTAAAGCCAGCGGAGTCAACCCCACTTACCGCCTTGCTTTTTGCAGAAGTTTGCCAGCAGGCAGAACTTCCAGCTGGTGTAGTGAACATTGTTACGGGTGATGGTTCAACAGGTGCTCTGATTGTGAATCACCCAGGAATAGATAAAATCGCATTTACTGGTTCCACTGAGGTTGGCAAGATTATTGCTCGTGCAGTGTCACCAACAAACAAGAGTGTTACCTTAGAACTTGGTGGCAAGGCTGCAAATATAGTCTTCGATGATGCACCAATAGATGAAACAGTTGAAGGAATTGTTAATGGCATTTTCTTTAATCAAGGACATGTCTGTTGCGCTGGCTCTCGTTTACTCCTTCAAGAAAATGTCGCCGAAGAAGTCTTGCACAAATTAAAGAATCGTATGGAAAAGATCCGCGTGGGTGATCCGATGGATAAGAACACAGATGTTGGTGCCATAAATAGCAAGGAGCAACTACTCAAGATTGTTGAACTTGCAGCTATTGGCGATGCAGAAGGTGCAGAACGTTGGAGCCCAGAATGCAAATTACCAAGCAAGGGCTTCTGGTTTGCCCCAACCATCTTTACAGGCGTAACTCAGGCACACCGCATTGCTCGTGAAGAAATCTTTGGACCAGTTCTCTCAGTTCTAACTTTTAGAACTCCACAGGAGGCCATAGAAAAGGCGAATAACACTCCCTTTGGCCTATCGGCAGGTATCTGGAGCGAAAAGGGTTCTCG
>CANHFN010000122.1 GCA_947459935.1 Actinomycetota bacterium | reverse complement strand
TACTCAGCAGCAGGTGGATCAGGTGCGGGTAACTTCGCAGCTGCAACAGATGCTGCAAAGGCTGGCAAGAAGGTTTGGACTATCGGAGTTGACTCTGATCAGTACCTAACAGCTTCAGCTGCAGAGAAGAAGAACATGCTGACATCAATGATCAAGCGCGTTGACCGTGCTGTTTACGACGTTATTGCAACAGCTGTTGCAGGTTCATCTGTAAACGACATTCTTGATGAGAGCGGTATCTACGGTCGCGTATATAACCTCTCACTTGATGGCGTTGGCGTCTCATACTCAGGTGGATACATCACCAAGTACAAGGCACAGATCGATAAGGCTGCTGCTGCAATCAAGTCAGGAAAGATCAAGGTTCCAACAAAGCCATAAACGCTTTTTGGAATAAACGCAATTAGAAAGTAGTGTTTGGCCCAACAAAGGAGTTAAATCTCCTTGTTGGGCCAAATGCTTTTCGCACCGTAACAGTCAAAGGAGATTGCCAGTGTCAGTAGCAGTAGAACTGCGACACATCAGTAAGCGCTTTCCTGGCGTCATAGCCAACAAAGACGTCTCACTGAAAGTTCAAAGCGGCACGGTCCACGCTCTTGTTGGTGAAAATGGCGCAGGTAAGTCAACTGTTATGAAGATCCTGTATGGGATGCAACGCCCGGACTCTGGTGAAATTTTAGTAAATGGTCAACAAGTTCACTTTAAAACTCCTAATGATGCAATTGATGCCGGTATCGGCATGGTCCATCAGCACTTTATGTTGGCCGATAATTTCACTGTTCTAGAAAACATCATTTTAGGTTCAGAGCCACATCAGGGAGTCACTATAGATTTTGCTGGCGCACGGGCAAAAGTTGTGGAAATGGCCCAGCAGTACGGCTTGGATATAGATCCAGATGTATTGGTAGAAGAGCTTGGTGTTGGACAGCGCCAACGCGTAGAAATATTGAAGGTTTTATTCCGTGGCGCAAATATCTTAATTTTCGATGAACCTACTGCTGTTCTCGTTCCGCAAGAAGTAGATGATCTCTTTAAAGCACTTGAGGGATTACGTGCCCAAGGTATGGCGTTAATTTTTATCTCACACAAACTTGATGAAGTATTGAGAGTTGCAGATGAAGTAACTGTCATCCGACAAGGTTCCACAGTTGCTGAAGTGAAATCAAAAGATGTGACGGCACGTCAACTCGCTGAGTTGATGGTTGGTAGTGAATTACCGAAGCCTTCTACATTAGGGCACACTCGACGAGAAGAGATCACCTTGGCGCTTAAGGATGTCTCTATTCCTACTGCAACGGGCAGTCGAGACTTGATCTCAAATATCACCTTTAATCTCCACGCCGGTGAAGTTATTGGTATTGCAGGTGTTGAAGGAAATGGTCAGGCTGAATTAGTTGAGGCGATTATGGGGCTTCGAGACTACACAGGTTCCATTGAATTCCATGGTTCGACAATTGATGAATTAAGCGTTGCCGATAGGCATGATCTGGGAATTGGATTAATTCCGGAAGATCGTCAGCGTCAAGCTTTAATGATGTCCTCACCATTGTGGGAGAACAGAATTCTTGGTCACCAACGCAGCAAGCCAGTTATGCGCGGATTTGTTATTGATAAGAAAGCAACAATTGAAAGCACTCGCACAATCATGGAGGAGTTTGATGTGCGAGCGCCTGGTCCAGATACTTTGGCAGCGGCATTGTCAGGTGGAAATCAGCAGAAATTTATTGTGGGCCGCGAAATGAGTAAAGCTCCAGCGCTCTTAGTCGCATCACATCCAACTCGTGGTGTTGATGTTGGCGCGCAAGGTGCAATCTGGGACGTGCTTCGCAAAGCTCGCGAAAAGGGAATGGCAATTGTTCTTATCTCAGCTGATCTAGAAGAGTTAATTGGAATGTCAGATCGACTTTTGGTTATGTTGCGTGGAAAATTGACAGCAGAGTTAGACCCTGCAAAAACTACCCCAGAGCAATTAGGTTCTGCGATGACAGGTGCAGCATGAGTAATTCTCTGACGCGAAAATTCACTCCGAGTAAAATCGGTCTAGCTGTTGCCGCACCACTTGCTGCAGCAGTGTTTTCAATCGCTATATCAAGTATTGCGGTGATTGTTAGTAAGAAATCACCTCTAGAAGCCTTTAGAACTATGTGGGAATACGGCACTGAGGCTGGGTCGTTGATGGAGATCATTAATACCGCAACTCCTTATTACATCGCGGCTATTGCTATCGCCGTAACCTTTAGAGCGGGCCTATTTAACATTGGAGTTGAAGGGCAGTTGCGCTTAGGTGCACTCTTTAGTTGCTACATCGGAGCTATGTTTGTTCTTCCACCAGTTCTACATGTTGCAGCGGTATTTTTTGTTGCCATGACATTTGGAGGACTTTGGGCGGCGATCGCTGCATATTTAAAGGTAAAGCGTGGAGTAAACGAGGTAATTTCCACAATTATGCTCAACAGCCTCGCAGGTGGTTTGTCGGCTTACTTATTGTCAAAGCACTTTGCGCTCGTCGAAGAAGGTTCAAATAACCTTCAGACGAAGCAGCTTCCAGCATCAGCTCAAGTTCCAGATTTAATGCCGCTTCTGCGCAAGTTTGGTGTTGAAGATCAACCTGGTGGCGGCGTATACGGCATGTTCTTTGTTGCTGTTGCCCTAGGACTAATTTTCTGGTTTGTTGTTAACCGCACCCGCTTTGGTTTTGAACTTCGAGCATCAGGCTTAAATCCAATTGCAGCTCGCGTCAGTGGTGTGAATTCAAAGAAGATGACCTTTATTGCACTAGTTATTTCTGGTGCTATCGCAGGGCTTTCAGGATTGCCAGAAGTTCTTGGTCAAACGCACTCATACAACTTAGGATTCCGAGCAGGTATCGGTTTCTCTGCAATTGCAGTTGCATTACTTGGGCGCAACTCTGCTGGAGGAATGGCAGTTAGCGCGCTTCTGTTTGGCTTCCTTGAAGTTAGCTCACGTTCATTAGAACTCATTGATATTGCACCAGAAACATATGTGATCATGCAGGGCTCAATACTGCTCAGCTCTGTGATTGCATACGAAGTAGTGCGGCGCTTTAAGTTAACTCTGCAAAGTAATGAGCTAGCAAAGGTGGTGCAAGCATGAAGGCTATGAAGGTATTGCGTTATGCCACCATGCTGGTCTTTGTATTGGCATCTATTCGCGTTATTACTGGTGCTTCTGACTTAACAAGTTCTGGTACTGCATCCGCTGCATTGCTTCTCTCGGTGCCAATAGTTTTGGCAGCACTCGGTGGTTTGTTCTCTGAGCGTTCCGGTGTTGTGAACATCGGCCTAGAAGGCATGATGATTATGGGTGCCTGGGCCGGTGGCTATATCGGTTCACAGCACGGACCATGGGCAGGTTTGTTTGCTGCAATAGTCTTTGGATCAATCGGTGCTTTGGTACATGCAATCGCTACAGTAACTTTTGGTGTTGACCATGTGGTTTCAGGAGTTGCGATTAACATTATTGCAGCTGGACTTGTTCGATATCTTTCTACACTTTTATACAAAGGCGGATCATGGCCGGGTCCATCGCAGTCTCCGGGCATTGAATCAATCCCTGTAAATGG
>CANHFN010000121.1 GCA_947459935.1 Actinomycetota bacterium | reverse complement strand
GTAACACCAATACTTGTTGTCAACGCTAATGATGGGCTTGCAGTTGGTAGAGCGACTGCAATCGCCGCAGGTGCTGCAATATAGGAAGCACTCGCACACAAAACTCCCAAAATGGTAGATCCACCAACAGACATTCCTATAGCCGTTCCAGCAACCACACCAAAAATACCCACAAAGGCTGGGAATATAATTGCAAACACACCTAACGGAAGACCAACCTTCTTAACTTCGGCAAAATTAGCGCTAGCCATATATCCAAGGTGTAACAAAAAGAGAACCAACATTCCACTTAACAGTTCTACAAAGAAGGGACTAACTTTCTTATACCCATCACCTGTTGTAGCAAAACCAATTAACAAACCACCACATAACAACAAGACAGTTTTACCTAACAATACTTCCTTTAAAGTTTCACTCCACTTCACATGCGAAATAGACGATCTAGAACCCAGATAAATACCAACTATTAGCCCTGGAATTTCTAATACTGTCAACAATGCAGGCGCGTAGCCTTCCACAAAGATCGAATTACTCTCTAAAAACAATAATGCTGCCGAAAACGTGACAAGAGAAGTAGAGCCATAATGAGCAGCAATCGAACCGCGGTCCACATTATTCAAAGCTTTAATCAAACGTAATGAGACATATGCAATTAAAGGAATCAAAACTCCACAAATCAAAGTCGCAATGACCGGAGTTACCAATTCACCAAATTCAAAACTCTTTAATGAATGACCACCCTTCAACCCCATTCCAAATAACAAGTAAATGGAGAGAAATTGGTAGATAGAGTCAGGTAAACGGACATCACTCTTCACGCGTGCTCCAAGCGCGCCAAGCACGAATGCTAGAACACCAACAGATAAGAGATTAGAAGCAGCGATTTCGAAACTTGTCATGTGCAAAAAATACCTGAATTCTAATACATGAGTCAAATCTCATGTATTATTGTTTCATGAATAACACGAAATCACAGCCTTCTTGGACGTTTCTTTCGAATCATGGACACATACTGGTTCAAATAAACCGAAACCCCGACTCAAAAGTAAAAGAGATAGCAGAAGCTGTAGGTATTACAGAGAGAAGCGCCCTTTCAATTCTCTCTGATCTTGAGATCAGTGGGTACATCACGGTTGAGCGAATCGGCCGCCGAAATAGCTATCGAGTTAATACAAACAAAAATTTCCGCCATCCAATGGAGGCTCAACAACCTATTAGTGCTCTGCTAAGGATATTCTCAAAAAAGTGAGCGTTATTAAAAGTAGATATAACAACACGGTTGCCGTGATGCCCACAATGCACGAAAAAGGCAAGTTGGTAAAAGATCATTTTATGAATTTTCTGCAGATTAAGGTTGAGGAAGTCCACGTAGACACCGACAGCCTAGGCACCTTCTCCGGAGAGATCGAAAGAGTCGGCACGCGCCTTGACACAGTTATACAAAAAGCAAGATTAGGAATACAAACAACTGGAAACCCTTACGCAATCGCATCGGAAGGAAGTATTGGTCCAGATCCACTCCTTGTTTTTATCAACGCAAATATTGAAACAATGGTCTTCGTCGATGAAGAACTAGGAATTCAAGTGCATGAAACCTTCAAATCAAACGAGATTACCGCTTTTGCAACAACTACCTTAAACAAGGATCTAGGTGTTTTTTTACAAAAGGCTGACTTTCCAAACCATGCAGTTATTGTCAAACCACAAAAAGGTGTAGGTGCACATAAAGGTATACGAGATCTTCGTTCTTTAGAAAAGGCAATCAGGGAGTCACAGGATCAATCCGCAGATGGAGAAGCGATTATCGAAAGCGATTTAAGAGCAATGTGCTCACCATCTAGACAAAAGAACATAACTGCCACGGCCCTAAAATTGGTTCACCGACTTTCGTCTATATGTCCAGAATGCGAAATTCCAGGATGGGGCTTAAAGAGTTATGTACGCGGGGTTGAGTGTTCTGAATGTGGGCAGTTTTCAGATGAGGCAATCAAGCAAGAAGTTATGGGCTGCGTTAAATGCGAGTTCACACAATTAGGGTCTGTGATCAACCTGACCTTAAATCCATCTCGTTGCATGAGCTGCAATCCGTAAGAAAATCCTAATCTTTAGCGTAATCTACCGCCATGACAACAACAGCTACTCTTCACACATCACTCGGTGACATTGTTATTGAACTTTTCCCAAACCATGCACCAAAAACCGTTGCAAACTTTGTTGAGTTAGCAACTGGTGCCAAAGAATGGACTGATCCACGTACGGGCGATAAGACAACTGCAAAGTTGTATGACGGAACAATCTTTCACCGTGTCATTGACGGATTTATGATTCAAGGTGGAGATCCACTTGGTCGTGGAACTGGCGGACCTGGTTACCGTTTCGCAGATGAGTTCCACGGAGAACTAACTTTTGATCGCCCATACATTCTTGCCATGGCAAATTCAGGACCAGGAACAAATGGTTCACAATTCTTTATCACTGTTGCACCAACAACTTGGTTAAACCGTAAACACACCATCTTTGGCGAAGTAAAGGATTCTGCAAGCCAGGCTGTAGTTGATGCTATTGCAACAACTAAGGTTGGCGCACAAGACAAGCCAACAACTGACATTACGATCAACAGCGTTACAGTTGCTTAAACGTTCTGCCACCTACACTTTAATCGCAGTAATCTGCGCTGCCTATCTAGTGCAGATGGTTGTTCCATCACTTGAACAACACCTTGTGCTTCCCAATATTGAATACTTAAAAGCAACAAATGAGTGGCATCGTTTATTTACTGTTGCTTTAACTCATGCGGGTTTATTACACCTTGGCTTCAATATGTATTCACTCATGGTCTTAGGAAATCCATTAGAGGCAGCCTTTGGTCCACAAAAACTTTTGTTTGTTTTCTTTGTTTCACTTCTTACAGGCTCGCTTGCTTCTTCATACTTTGCATCTGTTTATAGTTATTCAGTTGGCGCATCCGGTGCGATCTTTGGATTATTTGGCGCGATGGCAATTGTTGGCAAAAGCATCGGGGCGGATATTCGATCCATTGTTGTAATTATCGGAATTAACTTCTTCATCGGTTTTGCAATGGGTGGAGTTGATTGGCGAGCTCATCTAGGTGGATTAATCGGCGGGGCAGTAGCCACCCAGTTAGTAATGAGCAAGAGGTAAGTTATCCACAGGCTTTACCCACATTGTGGATCGAATTACAACCGTGTAATTAAGAGGTAATTAGCGCCAACGGGTCGCGAGTGAAAAGCCAAAACCGATGAAGCTAAAACCAATAACCATGTTCCAGACACCGATCCCTTTGATTGGATAGACGGTCTGAGAGACATAAAAGACCACAATCCAGAAGAGGCCGATTAAGAAGGCTACAACCATTGTTGGGGCCAACCAGCGTGGGCTCTCCAACGGTTCATGAGAGGTCTTTACTTCAATCTCTTGATTGTGAGCACGCTGCTCAGCGACCTTCTTACGGAGCTTTGATTTAGGCATACGCGAAAGATACACCATGAGAGAGAATGCTCCTATGGCCGCCAATATCCTCGTGATCGATAACTACGACTCTTTTGTCTTTAATCTGGTGCAGTACCT
>CANHFN010000120.1 GCA_947459935.1 Actinomycetota bacterium | reverse complement strand
TTATGGCCTTCTTTACAATGGTTGTGGCTGCCTGCGAAGTTGTTGTTGGTTTAGCAATCATCGTGACAATTTACCGCTCACGTCGTTCAGCATCTGTTGATGATGCTAGTTTGTTGAAGCGATAGTTATGACAACTTCAACAAGCCTCGTTTATTTGATTGCTCTGCCCTTGGCAGGTGCAGCACTTCTTCTTTTAGGTGGGCGTCGCACCGACAAGTGGGGCCATCTTCTGGCAACCGCACTTTCTGCCTCATCATTTGGTGTTGGCATGTACCAACTGACTCAGATGCTCGGACGTTCGGAAGAGGCACGGCCTGTTTCCCAGAAACTTTTTGACTGGATCAATGTTGGAACATTCAATGTGGATGCGGGACTTTTGTTGGATCAGCTTTCAATCTGTTTTGTTTTACTGATCACTGGCGTCGGAACACTCATCCATGTCTATTCAATTTCATATATGTCACATGATCATGATCGTCGCAGATTCTTTGCCTATTTAAATCTTTTTATCGCAGCCATGTTGCTATTGGTATTGGGCGATAGCTATCTCAGTCTTTATGTTGGCTGGGAAGGTGTGGGCCTTGCCTCATACTTATTGATCGGTTTCTGGAATCAAAAGCCTGCTTATGCAACAGCATCGAAGAAGGCATTTGTAATGAACCGTGTGGGCGACATGGGATTGTCTTTTGCGATCATGATTGCTTTTGCAACTATGGGCACAGTCTCTTTTGCGGGTGTGGCAGAACAAGTAGGAAACACTTCAGAGGCAGCGTTAACAGGCATGGGAATCATGCTGTTAGTTGCAGCGGCTGGAAAATCTGCCCAATTCCCATTGCAGGCATGGCTGGGCGATGCGATGGCGGGTCCAACACCTGTGTCAGCGCTCATTCACGCAGCAACAATGGTTACTGCCGGAGTTTACTTAATTACTCGTTCTAACTTTGTCTTTGATGCCGCTCCAACAGCACAGTTATTGGTTGTAATCGTTGGTGCGATTACCTTGATGTTTGGTGCAATCATCGGAACTGCAAAAGATGACATTAAAAAGGCACTTGCTGCTTCAACTATGTCTCAAATCGGTTACATGATTCTTGCAGCTGGCTTAGGTCCAGTTGGTTATGCATTTGCAATCATGCACCTGCTGACACATGGATTCTTTAAAGCAGGCATGTTCCTTGGTGCAGGATCTGTAATGCACGGAATGAATGATGAAGTGAATATGCGCAAATACGGCGCTCTTCGTAAGTTCATGCCAATTACATTTGCCACGTTTGGTCTTGGCTACCTTGCAATTCTTGGCGTTCCACCTTTTGCTGGTTTCTATTCCAAAGACATGATTATTGAAACAGCATTTAATGCCGGGGGAGTAAAGGGAATAATCCTTGGAAGCGTGACTCTGCTTGGTGCAGCTATTACAGCCTTCTATATGACGCGCGTAATGATTCTTACCTTCACTGGAACAAAGCGCTGGGATGAGAACACTGAACCACATGAATCTCCATGGTTGATGTGGTTGCCAATGGCCATTCTGGCAATTGGTTCGGTTTCATCAGGATTCTTACTTTCTCGTGGTGATGCATTAGAGAACTGGTTACATCCTTTGTTTGAGCATCATGAAGAGCATGGGCACTTACTCGAACCAATTGTCGTTTCGGGACTTGCTTTAACAATGGTTGCAATTGGCGTTGCAATTGCCTTCTACAAGTACTCCCGCGGCGAAGTAGCAAATACTGCGCCAGAAAATGTTTCGGTGTTCACGAGAGTTGCCCGCCAAGATTTGATGCAGGATCGCTTTAACGAAGCGGCATTTATGCGTCCAGGACAAGCACTGACTGCAACCTTGGTTGCTACTGATGAACTTGTCGTTGATGGCACTGCTCGTGGTGTTGGAAGTATCGCAATGGGTTCTGGTTCAGCTCTTCGAGGCCTACAAAACGGCTTTGTTCGTAGCTATGCGGCGTTGATCTTGGTCGGTGCAGTTGCACTGGTCGCGGCTATTTGGGTGGTGGTTCAGTAATGAAGTGGTTAACACTGTTAATGCTTCTGCCACTAGCGGGAGCGGCAATCATTTCGGCGCTCCCTAAAGCAAAGGAAAAGGCTGCAAAGCAGGCAGCTTTTGCTACATCTCTTATTGTCATGGCAGCAACATTTGCTATGGCCGCTGGTTTCGAACGCGACAATGTTGATTTACAGTTTGTCGAGAAGTACTCATGGATCCCAAGTTTTGGAATCAATTACGCGCTAGGTGTCGATGCAATCGCGCTGGTACTTATCTTGATGTCAACAATTCTTGTTCCTGTTGTTGTATTGGCTGGCTGGAATGAAGCACATGGCGGCCGCTGGAGCGTTAAGGTTTTCTATATCCTCATTCTTGTTCTAGAAACAATGATGATCGGCGTTTTTGCCGCATCTGATGTTTTCTTGTTCTATGTAATCTTTGAAGCAATGTTGATTCCGGTGTACTTTCTTATAGGTGGTTACGGAACCGGTGAGCGCGCTGCTGCGGCTGTTAAATTCTTGATCTACAGCCTTGTTGGTGGATTGTTAATGCTTGCCTCAATTATTGCCCTGTATGTAATGTCAGGTGCGCAAGGTGGGCACACCTTCGATGTTGATGAGCTTTCAAAGTTAACTATGAGTTCGACAACTCAAAACCTTCTATTTTTGGGTTTCTTTATTGCTTTTGCCATCAAGGCTCCTGTGTGGCCATTCCACACCTGGTTGCCAGATGCTGCAAAATCTGCGACACCAGGGACATCAGTTCTACTTCTTGGTGTTCTGGACAAGGTTGGCACATACGGAATGATCCGTTTCTGCTTAACGCTGTTTCCGGAGGCAAGTAAGACATTTACTCCAATCATCTTGGTTCTTGCTGTCATCTCAATTATTTACGGCGCATTCCTTGCAATTGGCGCTAAGGACATCAAGAGACTGATCGCCTACACATCAATTTCACACTTTGGTTTCATCACCATGGGAATCTTTGCGATGACATCGCAAGCTCAAAGCGGTGCAATTTTGTATATGTTTAATCACGGATTCTCAACGGCCGCATTGTTCTTGGTGGCAGGGTGGATGATTTCACGTCGCGGGTCATCAACAATTGCTGAATTCGGGGGATTGCAACGAGTTACACCAATTATGGCGTGGACATTCTTCTTAGCAGGAATGTCTTCACTTGCTCTTCCCGGCCTTTCAAGTTTTGTGAGCGAGTTCTTAGTTCTAGTTGGAACCTTTACCCGCTACCCAGTGCACGCAATCATCGCAACATTCGGAATTGTTTTGGCTGCGCTCTACATTTTAATTCCAGTGCAAAAAGCATTGCATGGGCCAACAACTCCGGGTAATGCGAATCTCAAGGATCTCAACCTTCGTGAGAAGTTAGCAATTGCTCCTGTAATTGCAATCATTGTGGTGTTGGGTTTCTATCCCGCTCCACTTCTGAAGGTAATTAACCCAGCCGCAATCCATGTGATTTCACAAATGGGATTCACCGATCCTGCACCAACTAATGGGGGCAAGTAATGACTTTTACAGCACCAGTTCTTACCTACTCACTTCTATCACCAATGCTCTTCCTGCTTGTTGGAGCACT
>CANHFN010000119.1 GCA_947459935.1 Actinomycetota bacterium | reverse complement strand
TTCTCATCGTTGATCCAAGCGTTACGACCTTGCTTGATTTCCACCATTCACCACATCGCAGAGCAACTTCAGGTCACCAAGGCTATGGCGATCGCAAAGATGGACATCAAGGTGAAGATTTAATCCTTGGAGTTCCCAATGGAACTGTAATTTACGATAGCAATGGTGAGCAGATTGCAGATCTAATTGGCACCGGAACTACATTTAGCGCTGCGCAAGGTGGATTTGGTGGCCTCGGAAATATGGCGCTTTCATCATCAAAGCGTCGCGCACCAGGCTTTGCATTACTTGGTGAACCAGGCGAAGAGCGCACATTAATACTTGAGTTAAAAAGCGTTGCAGATATTGCATTAGTTGGATTCCCAAGTGCTGGTAAGTCATCATTGATTGCGGCTGTTTCTGCAGCACGTCCAAAGATTGCAGATTATCCATTTACAACTTTGGTTCCAAACCTTGGTGTTGTTCAAGCAGGAGAAACACGATTTACAGTGGCAGATGTTCCAGGGCTTATTCCAGGAGCATCACAGGGCAAGGGCTTAGGTCTTGAATTCCTTCGACATGTTGAGCGTTGTGTGGCTTTGGTTCATGTGCTTGATTGTGGAACTTTAGAGACAGATCGCAACCCTGTTGCCGATCTTGAAGCCATTGAAAACGAATTGGCTCTATACGGCGGACTTGAAGATCGAGTTCGTATTGTTGCGCTAAACAAAATTGATTTACCTGACGGTCAGGCAATGTCAGATATGGTCGAACAAGAGTTGCGCGATAAGGGCTATGAGGTTTATCCAGTCTCTGCAGCTTCCCGTGCTGGATTGCAAGATCTGATCTATGCGATGGGACGTTTAGTCCACAAAAACCGGATTGAAGCAGGTGTTGAAGAGCGCACTCGTATTATCTTGCGCCCTGTCGCAGTTGATGATTCTGGCTTCCTAGTAAATGCAAATGCTGATGGCACATTTACTATTCGTGGAAAGAAAGTAGAACGTTGGGTGAGACAGACCAACTTTAAAAATGCCGAAGCAATTGGCTATTTGGCTGATCGCCTTGCACAACTTGGAGTTGAAAAAGAGTTGTATAAGAAGGGTGCTGTTGCTGGCAGCGAAGTGCGAATTGGCGATGGAGAAACTGAAGTTATTTTTGATTGGGAACCAACCATTGAGGCTGGCGCTGAGCAACTTGCTGGGCATTTACATCGCCGTGGTGAAGATTCACGCCTTGAATCAACCTGGAATATGCCAGAGCGTATTGAAGACATTTTGAGTGAAGATGAAATCGCCAAGCAGTGGGAATACAACGTTGTTGACCCACACACACCTAAACTTTCAGCACCCATCGTGAAAGAACCCGAGGACGGAGATGACAAGTGAGCCGAGAGCAGATTACCTCTGCACAGCGCATCGTCATCAAGATTGGCTCTTCCTCTCTCACCGGTAAAGCTGGTTCGGCACTTGATGCAGATGCAGTCAATAAACTCGTAGATGTTGTTGCTGCCTGCAAAGCACGTGGGGCAGAAGTAGTAGTTGTTTCTTCAGGTGCCATTGCAGCAGGACTTGCTCCACTTGGCTTAACTACTCGTCCAAAGGATCTTGCTACGCAACAAGCTGCGGCATCAGTAGGTCAAGGTTTACTAGTTGCTCAATACACCCAAAGTTTTGCCCGTCATTTAATAACCGCCTCACAAGTGCTGCTAACTACGCAAGATGTTGTTCGACGCTCTCATTATCAAAACGCACAGCGCACTCTATTTCGCCTGCTTCAACTAGGTGTGGTTCCAATCATTAATGAGAACGATTCTGTTGGAACTGGTGAAATCCGCTTTGGTGACAATGATCGTCTTGCTGCGCTCGTTTCATTACTTGTTGGTGCAGACCTATTAGTGCTGGTTTCAGATATTGATGCACTCTATGATGCTCCACCATCACAGCCAGGTGCGCAGCGAATCAGAGAAGTGCCTGTTATCGCAGAGATTGAATCAACAACATTAGGTGGTGCAGGTAGTTCGGGTGTTGGAAGTGGTGGAATGGTAACCAAGGTAGAGGCAGCGCGAATTGCAACCTCAGCAGGAATTCCTATGTTGCTTACCTCTTTAGCCGATGCAGAAAAATCATTACGTGGTGAAGAATTTGGAACCCACTTTCATGCACACGCCAGCAAAACAACTTCACGATTGCTCTGGCTTGCACATGCCACAACTCCAAATGGAAAATTGATTCTTGATGCAGGAGCAGTAACAGCAATTTTGGAACGGGGAGTTTCACTACTGCCTGCAGGGGTGACTGCTGTTGAAGGTGAGTTCATCGCAGGAGATGCAGTTGAATTAGTTGGGCCTGATCGAAAAGTAATTGCTCGAGGTCTAGTTGCATTTGATTCAGAAGATTTGCCACAGATGTTGGGCCGTTCAACCAAAGAGCTGGCTGCTACATTGGGAGCAGAGTATGAACGTGAATTGGTCCATCGCGATGATTTGGTGTTGATATAAATGAGCGCACAAACTTTGATCAACACTTTGGCCGACTCTGCTCGTCTTGCTGGCCGCACCTTGAGTGTTACAACGGGCGCAGAGCGCAGAGAAGCACTTGTTGCTATCGCCAATGCCATTCAGACTCGTAGTGCTGAAATCCTTGCAGCTAATGAAAAGGATATGGAAGCAGCCCGTTTAGCAGGACTTAATTCATCGCTATTGGACAGACTTTTGTTAACTCCTGAACGCATCACCGGTATTGCTGGGGGAGCCCGCCAAGTTAGCGAACTCCCAGATCCACTTGGAATTACATTACGGAAATCAACTTTGCCAAACGGAATTGAGTTGGAGCAAATCTCAGTTCCATTTGGTGTTATTGGAATGGTGTATGAAGCACGCCCTAATGTGACTGTGGATGCTGCTGTGATTTTGTTGATGTCAGGAAATGCTGCATTGCTGAGAGGATCATCAAGTGCCTCGCACAGTAATCAGATTTTGGTGCAAGTGATGCGCGATGCTCTATCAACAACTTCAATTTCACCAGATGTAATCCAATTAGTTCCATCTGATGATCGTGAGACGGTCAAAGCCCTACTGAATGCACGTGGCAAAGTTGATTTAGTAATTCCGCGAGGAAGTGCTGCGCTAATTCGTATGGTCGTTGATGAATCAACTGTCCCAACAATCGAAACTGGCGCGGGTGTGTGCCATGTCTATATTGATGAGTTTGCTGATGTTTCAAAGGCGCTACCAATCATTATTAACTCAAAGGTGCAGCGACCAAGTGTGTGTAACGCCGCTGAAACCGTGCTTTTACATTCTGCGATAGCAAATGAATTTGCACCCGTAGCACTTAGAGCCTTGCATGAAGCAGGAGTCATCCTGCACTGTGATGCGCCAACTCTTGCCATTGCGCAAAGTGCTGGCATTCCAGCAACTCTTGCTACAGAAGAAAACTTTTGTACTGAGTACGGCACCTTAGAGATCAACGTTGCTATCGTTGAATCCGTTGATTCAGCTAGTGCGCATATTGCAAAGTTTGGAACTCAACATACAGAAGCGATAATTTCTGAAAACAAAGAAAACGTGAAGAGATTTATCGCTTTAGCTGATTGCGCCGCAGTTATGGTCAATACTTCGACCAGATTTACTGACGGTG
>CANHFN010000118.1 GCA_947459935.1 Actinomycetota bacterium | reverse complement strand
TCTTCCACGCGTTGACGTAATCCAGAGAGCTTGGCAATTACAGACTGCACACGGGATAAACGGCTTGTGATCTTCTGAGCGGCTTCTGGATCATCCCAAAGATTAGGAACTCCAGCCTCTGCCTCTAACTCTTCTGCTTGCTTCCTCAGTTTTGGTAAATCTAAAACCTTTTCAATGGAAACGAGGGTGGCGTCAACCGCGTTAATCTCTAATTGATATTCGCGCGCGGCCATATGCCAAGGATACCCGTGCCTACTATCGCAAGCGAATTCCGAATAAATAGAAGCCCTCTTGCACCTGATTGGTCGTACCAGCCGATGCTGTTAAAAAGGCTGAATCTATTGTTGTAAATGGAATTTTAAAGGGTAATTGAACCTCTGATCGTGTTTGAATAATCAGCGATTGACCATCACATTGAAAATTTGTCAGTTGAATTCCATCTAGATACTGCCACTTTAAATCTGTTTCGTCCTTACTCCAGGAACGCAATTCAAGCATTACTTCGATGCCACCGCGGGTGCAATCAATTGGAATGACAGGATGGGCACGATTTGTTGCGATCGCTAATGGGGCAGTTAGCATGTTTGCCTTACCTTTGTAGTAAGCACTTTTGTCTAGGGTATGAACGCCTCTTTGAGCTGCCGCCTCTGTTGCTTGCGCAAGGGAGCGTTTTGCAATAATTATTGTGGAGACATCTGTCATCACCATTAAGGCTGCAGCAGTAACTACGAATAAGCCAATAATAATGACGACTATAGATCCTGATTCATCTTTAAGTGCACGAGAAGTATTCTCGAGCCTTCCCATTCTTTTCAGAGCCATGGGCTTAGATGCTCTTGCGCACTTGCTGAGATCATTCGACCTGTTTGTTCATCTCTAAAAGTTATTGTCAGTTTTATGCGCCCGTCAGCCGATAAACATGGAGTTGCAGAACAGTCCAGTCTTGTTTGTAGTGATGCGATTTCAGAATCGGTTAATTTCCACTGTCGTGCCAGTAAATTTGTACTTTGGCCAGAGAGATTTCGCGCCGCAGATTCATTCTCACTCAATACGTAAACACGAAGAACCTCCCTAGCCATGGAACGCGCAATCTCTTCATTCACGCTAACACCGGCAAATTGATTGAGGTAAATAAATATCGGTATGAATAAGGGGATTGCCAGTGCCACAAATTCAACAATGGCACTGCCGGACTCGGAGCCTAATTTTGCCTTTATGTTCATACACACTTCATTTCTCTAGAAAACCACAATCACTCAAGGATTAACTGGTTCAATAACTGCGATACCAATAACCTCAGAGACAGGGTTGCCCCCCATAAGCAAAAACAGGCCAGGAACCAACTGTGGAAGCCTTTGGGTGCGATGAGTGATGAGAATCTTTATCTTTTCAATCCCCCCACCCACAACTAGTAGTTGATCACCCCGTTCATAGTGATGTGAAATTGCTCGAGCAGAGGCATCTCCTTGGGCTAGGGCCATCTGCGTATTTCTAATGTTTATAGAAACCAACAACTGCACGCCTATCAAGAAGAGAATAAGCATGGGAATGAGCACGAGTGCACTTTCCACATTTCCATCCTCTTTCTGAAAAATCTTGAAAATTTTCGAGAGGGGTTTGCAATGAGTCTGTTTTTGCAAAATAGTAAAGCTCATTGCATTTGCCTAGCGAATACCATTCATGGAATCGAGCGAATCTTTTAGGATGGCTGTTAAACGTGGAGCCGCGATTGTCCATATTGCTGTTACTAATCCAGTTGTCATTAAAACAACTAATACCCAGCCCGGAACATCTCCTCGGTCATTCTTTAAGTGGCTAAAGAATAAATCGTGCTTTTTTATCAAAGCATTTCTAAAACGTAGTTCCGTAAGGATCACTTGTTGCGTAATACTCTTCATTATTTCTCCTCATTATTAGTTCGGTGTTTGGTAATTACTCTCTTGGGTTTTATTGATTCTTGTGAGTTAAGTGCTAGCAAAAACTCAGCCGGGCATTCATGTGGATAAACCTTCAACTCCATTGACACTGACAATTCGGATGTCTGGAAAATCTAATTGGCTCTTTATGGATGGATGATGTGTAGTCAAAGCACAATTGGGCACCAATCAGTTCGCACACCCCTGTGTCAATGAGCTGCAAAATCGCTTGCACGATAGTTCCTGCAACTTGATAGGAAATTGCAACAGGGATATCGGAGTTGTGAGCGCCTAAGGGAACTAGCTCCTTGATCCCGTATCGCTCTGCCTTACCTATTTCTAAACATTGCACACAGGGAGTTTTCCCAGGCTTTACCAAAGGGCCTGCATAAGCGGCCCCACCAAATACTTCACCCACAAATAGATGGTCGGTGCGATCCCTCATCAATTGTGCAATCAATTGAGGCGTGTGCTGACCAACAATGACCCTTATATTCTTTTCAGGAATAGTCGAACTAATTGTTCCCTTAACATTCTTGGATGCCGTAGGGAAAAGTGACCATTCCCTAGTTAACTCTTCAATTCGTGATTTGTAGTTAAGCCCAAAATCACTGATACGCAGCACTCCGGTGCCTAAATCTCTGTCACCAATTGAATTTTCTTCACGCTGTGAAGAAATAGAAAACTTTGTATTAGTCACGCCACTAGCCAGCAAAGCCGCATAAATCAAGGTCGCCAAGCGATTCTCTCCATGAATCTCAACTCCAAAATTTTGTCTGGAAGAGAGAATGTGGACTCCTCCATCAACAACTCCGGGAATCCAGGTTGTTTGGCTTAATTCCGGAGACATTCTCACTTGCAATTGCTTGAATGAGGCATCGTTGCTTTGATCATCAGTGTTTGCTGCACGTTCAGCAATTGGTGACTGAAATCGATTATGTAATCTGATTCTTGACTGAGAAGTATCGAGAAGTTGTTTGATCTCTAGTTGATTGATCACTGTTTCTACAACTTCTAGAGGCGCATCTAATTCATTACTGATATCTATTGCACTGTGTTGCCCATCGAACTTGGAAATGATTGCACGGGCACCAGGGTGATGAATCGAAATTGCACATTGGGCTGAAGCAACGATCAAACTTTTTTCTTGCTCTTGGTTGGGTTTACTTATAAAAACTCCTTGCTTTAGTCGAGGTCTGGAAACTTCCATTGTTTGGGTGCCTGAGTTTTCGATCGAAATTCTTGTCACTCGAGCTGGATGAGAACCCTTGTTATATCTACGGGTGATTCGTTGAGTGCTTTTCTCAACATCACTTTGAGGCCTAGGAGTTGCCGTGGCAGGTGGTGTTCTTACAGTCTTGGGATGTGTGCTCATGTGCCGAAGGATGGTGATTGCGAGCGCCTTGCATTTCTTGGCGAAGCTAACCTGTGGAGTTTGAAGCTTTATCTCGCGCTCTGGTGAAGGTGTATTGCAGAAAGAGAACTCACTTCCTGTTGGTCAGCTCACATAGATCTCTGAGCAAACAAAAGACCCCCACACCGTTAGGTATGAGGGCCTTTTGTAACGCTAGTCGCTAGCAGGTGAACCGGAGTTCACTTATGCCAAACGAAATTTAATTACTGTGCTTTGCCAAGAATACGATTGACCTTGGTGCCACACACTGGGCAGATGCCTTGTGCCATGCGACGACCAGAGTCAGAAACCTTTACAGTTCCTTCGAAATCACGCTTCTCTTTGCACTTA
>CANHFN010000117.1 GCA_947459935.1 Actinomycetota bacterium | reverse complement strand
GGCGCAGATGATGGGCTTAACTCGAGATCAAGTGCTCGCTGCTGTTTCACTGGCGTGGATCGATGGGCACTCATTACGTATATACCGACACTTTCCAAATGCAGGATCACGCAAATCTTGGGCGGCAGGGGATGCCACATCTCGCGCCGTGCGACTTGCGTTGATGGCAAAAGCCGGCGAGATGGGTTATCCGTCAGCCCTTACTGCAAAGACCTGGGGCTTTTATGATGTCTCCTTCAAGGGACAACCATTTAAGTTCCAACGAGCATATGGTTCCTATGTCATGGAAAATGTTTTGTTTAAGATTTCTTTCCCAGCAGAGTTCCATTCACAAACAGCTGTGGAAGCTGCAATGACGATTTATCAGCAGATGCAGGCAGCCGGTAAAACCTCTGATGACATCAAGAAGATAACCATTCGCACCCACGAGGCATGCATCCGCATTATTGATAAAAAGGGACCACTGAACAATTTTGCCGATCGCGACCACTGCATTCAATACATGGTTGCAGTTCCCTTTATTTTTGGCCGCCTCACCGCTCGTGATTATGAGGATGACATCGCAGCTGATCCACGTATTGATGCCTTGCGCGAGAAGATTGTGTGCGTGGAAGATGCCGGTTACTCAGCTGATTATCACGACCCAGAAAAGCGTTCAATTGCCAATGGTGTAACTGTTGAATTCAATGATGGCACCGTTTTTGCTGAGGTGGCAGTTGAGTATCCAGTGGGCCATGCACGCCGCCGACAAGAGGGAATTCCACTGCTGATTGAAAAGTACAAGACTAATTTGGCACGTATTTATGATGCAGATAAGCAGAAGAAAATCGCTGATCTGTGTCTAGATTATGACAAGTTGGCTGCAACACCTGTAAATGAGTTTATGGATTTGATGGCTCTTTAATGAGCGATATGTCAGCAAAGGTGCGCAGAGCACTAGATGTTGCTGTCGAGGCTATTGGAGGATCAGCCCGTGAAGGCCAGATTGAAATGGCTGAAGCGGTGGCAAATGCGTTAACAAATCGTCACCATTTAATGGTGCAAGCTGGGACCGGTACAGGTAAATCACTTGCCTATTTGATTCCTGGCATTGTGCACGGACGCAAAGTATTAGTGGCAACAGCCACCATTGCGCTGCAACGTCAACTTGTTGATCGAGATCTACCGGCAGTTGTTCCTGCTCTTGAAAAAGAGTTGGGCCGTGAGATTTCCTATGCGATCTATAAAGGCGTGGGTAACTATGTGTGCCTGCAAAAGATGAACAGCGATGAAGTAGATCCTGATGGTGAGTTAGTCATGGAAGTTTCAGCACTTGAAAAAGATGCCAAGCGCCTCATTGCATGGGCAAAGACGCCAGGGGTTAGCGGAGATCGTGATGATGCACCTGAGGTGGATCGCAGAGTATGGGCCGCCAATAGTGTTTCAGGACGTGAATGTGTGGGCGCGGATGTGTGCGCCTTTGGTTCACAATGTTTTGCCGCAAATGCTAAAGCCAAGGCGCAGACCGCAGATATCGTCATTACCAACCACACGCTTTTAGCAATTGAAATCGTAGATTCACATCCAATCTTGCCTGAACGCGATTGCGTGATTTTGGATGAGGCCCATGAATTCATGGATCGGGCAACTCAAGCGGTCACAGATGAGTTAACAAGTAATCGGGTATTGCGAGCTGCAGCAATGGCTCGCAAGTTTATGCCGGGCAAGCTTTCAGATGCTTTCCATAAGGCGGCAAATGATTTCCATGAATCAATGGTGGATTACGGGGAATCGGTAAAAAGTGAATTTGGAGCCCAAGGTCGCCTAGAAGAGATTCCACAATCCCTTGAATTTTCTATTCGCAAAGTCATGGAAGCGTCAAAAGCGATCATGCAATTTCTTTCTGCCGATGATGAAATCATTGACACCGATGCTTTGGCAGAGCGCGCACGAGTGAAGGGCGCTGTCAATGAGATTGCAACAACTGCCACAACACTACTTAAAATGGGTGATGGGTTAGTGCTCTGGTATGAACCAACATTTTCAACGCTGTATTTAGCACCGCTTTCCGTCTCAGAGGTTTTGCGTGAGAACTTGCTCACAAAGACTCCTGTAATCGCAACTTCTGCAACGCTGACAGTTGGTAATGGCTTTGATCAGATGGCAAAGAGCATTGGCTTCTTGGTTAATGAAGAGATGAATGCTGAAGTCAAAGAGGGTGAAGTAGATCCAGCAAACATTCAAATGTTGGACGTGGGTAGTCCTTTTGATTTTGCCAACCAAGGTGTTCTATATATGCCCAAGCATTTGCAAGAGCCAGGTCGTGATGGACCAAGTCAGGAAGTGCTAACAGAACTGGGTGAGTTAATTGATGCAGCAGGTGGTCGCACACTCGCACTATTTTCATCGTGGCGTGGGGTTGAGGCAGCAGATCTACATCTGCGCAAAGTGTTGGCAGAACTTCCAATAAAGATCATCACGCAAAAACGCGGAGATGCTGTTGGGCCGCTAGTTTCTCGGTTTGCAAAAGATGAGACTTCTATTTTGATTGGCACGATGTCACTGTGGCAAGGAGTTGATGTTCCTGGTAACAGTTGTATTTTGGTTGCAATCGATCGCATTCCTTTTCCGCGTCCTGATGAACCAGTGATGAGTGCACGCGCAGCCCAGGCAGATGCCAAAGGTGGCAGCGGATTTATGCAGGTTTCCCTGCCTCGAGCAGCACTTTTATTGGCTCAGGGCACAGGACGTCTGATTCGATCTGTTGATGACAGGGGAGTCGTTGCGATCTTGGACTCACGTATTGTGACAAAGAGGTATGGAAGTGTTCTACTTAACTCGATGCCACCGCTTTGGCGCACATCAGATGCTGCCGTTGTCCGAGACTCACTGAGACGGCTTGCAGAAAGCGTGAAAGAATAATTATATGCCTCGCATAGAAACCGAAACATTGGCCCAGCACCGTGATTGGCGTCGCAATCAATTGATTGAAGCTGCTGCCAGCATCGCCCTTGAATCTGGGGGAGCTGCTGTGACAGTTGCTGCTGTGGCACAGCGAGCGGGATTATCTAGAACATCTGTCTATGAATACTTTGGTAGCAGTGCAGATTTAGTTGCAGATTTAGTGTTAGAAGAGCTCAATGAATTTGCCAAGTATCTTCAAGTTGCGGTCTCAACAACAATCCAACCAATTGCAAGCATTAGTGCCTGGATCGAAGGTGCGCTTATGTACATTGCTGATGGGCGTCACTTGTTAGCAAAAGCGCTCAATGCAAGTGCATTGCCACAAGAGCGTGTTGCAGCTATTGGGGCTGCCCACCGCGCACTTCTTGCACCGCTAGTGGTTCAGTTAACGGCCATGGGCGTTAAAGATACGCAGCGTGCATTGCTGTTTATTCAGGCGGTTACGGATGTTGCAACAAAGCGTATTGAAAGCGGTCACGACGCAGATGCAGAGATTAGATCTGCGCAGACTTTCTGCCTCGCAGGTCTTGCCACTATTTAATAGTGAGCATTACCTTTTTTTGTAACTTTTCAAACAAGCCAGTTCTTCCTTGGGCAGTTGCGTTAACTGTGCATTTACCTTTTCTAGCACTGAGCACATTGTTTTTGATCGAGCAGTTACCAATTGCGGTATAGGTAACCTTTTCACCAAAGTTTGTTAGAGGTACAAGTCGCACAGTCTTT
>CANHFN010000116.1 GCA_947459935.1 Actinomycetota bacterium | reverse complement strand
TTTGCGATCTTTACAGAAACCATATTTGCGAGCAGAGATGCGGCAGAGGCATCATCCAGCGCGGTAAATAGAGGCGCTTTGCGGATTACTTCTTGATCTATAGGCACGAGGGGTACTTTACTACCCATGGTGGTCCATAGCGAAACGCGCAAAGAGGCAAGGGCGGTATACCGCATCCTCACTAAGACCTATCCAGAAATACGCTGCGAACTGGATTTCACCAACCCACTGGAATTATTAATCGCTACTGTCTTGAGCGCGCAGTGCACAGATAAGAGAGTTAACACTGTTACCCCAGCACTATTTAAGAAGTACAAAAACCCTAAAGCCTATGCAAAAGCCGATCTCCACGAAATTGAAGATTTAATCCATTCAACAGGTTTTTATCGTGCGAAAGCTCGAAATGTTAAGGGATTGAACATCAAGTTACTTGAAGATTTTGGGGGAGAAGTTCCTCAAACTCTTGAGGAGTTAATTACATTGCCAGGAGTTGGGCGAAAGACTGCAAATGTGGTGTTAGGGCACGCCTTTGATACACCAGGGATCACTGTTGATACACACTTTGGACGCTTGTCACGTCGATTTGGTTGGACGAAAGAAACCGATCCGGTAAAAGTTGAAATGGTTGTCCAACAATTAATACCTCAACCTGAGTGGACAAATCTTTCACAACGAATGATTTGGCATGGAAGACGTATCTGTCATTCACGTAAACCCGCATGCGGTGCATGCCCAGTTGCAAAAATCTGCCCAAGTGTGGGTATTGGTGAGATGGATAAAGAGAAGGCATTACTGTTAGTTAAAACGGATAAGGACTTTAGATGAAAAAAGCTTTAGGAGTAATCGCTCTTCTATTACTCACCGCTTGTTCACCATCTTCCTCATTTGTAAAAGGTGAAGTAGTTTCTTGCTCATCAATACCCCAGGACCAAAGAATGCTTGATTGGGGAATTGAACTGCGTTGTTTGGATGGAACTATCGGTGGACAACTAAGGACGCTTAAAGGACCAATGATCATTAACGTCTGGGGATCTTGGTGTGGCCCGTGCAAGGAAGAAATTCCAATTTTTAGATCTTTTAATGAAAAAGCGAAAGGTAAAGTTTTCCTTCTGGGAGTTGACGTAGAAGAATCCAGCATTGAAGATGGCCGGAAATTTGTAGAGGAAAACGGAATAACGTGGCCAAATTTGTATGACCCTGATGGTCGTTCCCGAGAATACTTTGGGATGGGCGTCCCAGTGACCTGGTTTATTGCCGAAGACGGATCAGTTGCAGGCAAGAAAATAGGGGTAATAACCGATGAAAGCGAACTCATCACGCTCACCAATAAGTACTTGGGAGTGAAGCTTTAATCCTCATCCTTGGAGCCATTTAGGCCATCAGAAATCAAACGCATAACATTTGGATCAGCCAAAGTCGTTGCATCACCAACCTGGCGATTTTCAGCTACATCTTTGAGTAATCGCCGCATGATTTTGCCACTTCTAGTCTTTGGCAGTTCTGCAACTACCAAGATCTGACGAGGTTTTGCTATCGCACCAATTTGTTTTGCAACATGGTTTCGCAGTTCGGTAATCAGAGTTTCACCATTTGCATGAGCAATACCTCCACGCAAGATTACGAAAGCAACAATTCCTTGTCCCGTCATTGCATCATTTGCGCCAACAACGGCAGCTTCTGCAACAGCTTCATGCGAAACTAGAGCAGATTCAACTTCGGTTGTGGAGATTCGGTGACCTGAAACATTCATAACATCGTCAACTCGACCTAGTAGCCAAATGGCACCATCTTTATCTAATTTTGCTCCATCACCTGCGAAATAGATTCCTTCAAATCTAGACCAATACGTTTCTTTATATCGCTCATCTTCGCCCCAAATACCACGCAACATGCCGGGCCATGGTTTATCTAAAATCAAATATCCACCATGACCTTTTGCAACTGCTTGGCCGTTGTCATCAACAACGACTGCACTGATTCCAGGTATCGCAGTCATTGCAGAACCTGGTTTTGTTGCAGTGACACCAGGCAATGGTGAAATCATGATTCCACCAGTTTCGGTTTGCCACCAGGTGTCAACAATTGGACAACGGTTTCCACCAATAACTTCGCGGTACCACATCCATGCTTCTGGGTTAATTGGTTCGCCAACTGATCCAAGCAAACGCAACGACTTTAAGTTGAACTTGTTAGGAAACTCATCGCCCCATTTAATCCACGTGCGGATCAAGGTAGGTGCGGTGTACAAAATAGTCACACCGTACTTTTCAATTAACTCAAAAATTCGCCCCTTATGCGGTGTATCTGGGGTTCCTTCATACATGACCTGTGTTGCACCATTAATGAGCGGGCCATAAACAATGTAACTATGGCCGGTAATCCAACCAACGTCGGCGGTGCACCAATAAACATCTGTTTTTGGCTTAATATCAAAGACAACACGGTGGGTATAGGCAGCCTGAGTTAAATAACCTCCAGTTGTATGGAAGATTCCCTTAGGTTTAGCTGTAGTTCCAGAGGTGTACAAAATAAACAACGGGTGTTCAGAATCAAAGAATTCGGCAGTGTGATCAACTGATTGACGTCCGACGATATCGTGCCACCACACATCAGTGGCCGAATTCCAGGCAGTCTCTTGTTTAGTGCGCTGAACAACCAAAACCTTTTCAACGTTGTGTTGGCCCTTAAGTGCTTCATCAACAGCTGGCTTTAATGCAAATGCGCCACCCTTTCTAAAACCACCATCTGCAGTTATAACTAACTTCGCATCTGCATCTTGAATTCGTGACAACAATGCTTCTGCTGAAAATCCCCCAAACACAACTGAATGGGGAGCACCAATGCGTGCACAAGCAAGCATTGCAATGGCTGCTTCAGGAATCATCGGCATGTAAATCGCAACACGATCACCAGCAACAACACCAAGTTCAATTAATGCATTGGCAGTTTTCTTAACTTCCGTTAGTAACTGCGCATATGTAATTGTCTGTGTGTCACCAGGTTCACCTTCGAAATGAAATGCAACACGATCTCCTCTGCCTTCAAGGACGTGACGATCTAGGGCATTGACTGATGCGTTGAGTTTTCCACCAACAAACCATTTAGCAAATGGTGATTTCCATTCGAGTGTTGTATTCCACGGCGTCTGCCATGACAGTTGCTTGGCTTGTTCATCCCAGAATGCCAAGCGATCTACTTCAGCTTGGTCATAAAGTTCTGGTTTTGCGTTCGCTTGTTCTGCAAACTCGGCAGTCGGAGGAAATTGGCGATCCTCGCTGAGCAGGTTTTCTAGGGACTCTTGATCGGGGCTCATAACGCTAGAGGCTACCTCTTGAGCATTGTTATCAACAGACACAGAGGCATGTGATTTCTGAGTTCCATTGAGGCCTCAAGATGCCCCAAAGAAAGGAGAAACAATGCTTACATCCTTCATATTGATGCTGATCAAACTACTGAGCAGCCCAGTTCTGGTGGCCGCCCTGGCTCGATTCTTGGCCAATGCCCTCAAAACACTGAGCTGAAATCCAAAAAGACCCTCTGCTATCCCCCTGCGGAGGGTCTTTTTGTGCCACATGGGCGAAGGTGAGAGGATTGGCCGTAAGCCTCTAGACGACTCAACGAAGCGCTCTGTCTAAAGAATTACATCGAGTTCTTAGGAGTCAGAATGCCAATAGCAACCCCCGAAATTTTTGC
>CANHFN010000115.1 GCA_947459935.1 Actinomycetota bacterium | reverse complement strand
CCTTACCTATCTAAGCCACGCACAAAGACAGCCGTTAACGCTTAATTCGCTACTGTCCTAAACCCTTACTGGCGAGTAACCTTTGGGCTAAGCCCTAGGTAAAGGAAGTTCCATGTCCCGCACAGTTGTCCTTGTCGATGCCGTCCGCACTCCATTTGGTAAGGCCGGAGGAATGTATGCCGGTACTCGCGCAGATGATCTTATGGTTCGCGCAATCCGTGGATTACTAGAACGTAATCCAAAGGTAGATCCTTCTTCTATTGAAGATGTCGCAATCGCTGCTGCAACCCAAACTGGTGACCAAGGTATGAATATTGGTCGAAGCGCTGCGTTGTTATCGGGATTACCAAATACCGTTCCTGGCTATTCAATTGATCGTTGGTGTGCTGGTGCGTTAACTGCTGTAACAACTATTGCAGGTGCTATTGCCATGGGCGCAAATGAGATTGCCATTGCTGGCGGTGTAGAGCACATGGGTAATCACCCAATGGGTGAAGGTATGGATCCAAATCCACGTTATCTCGCAGAACGCATTGTTGAACAAGATGCACTTGCCATGGGCGCAACAGCAGAAAGATTGCATGATCGCTTTCCACAATTAACAAAAGAGCGTGCAGATAAATACGCAATGAATTCACAGGTGAAAACTGCTAAAGCATATGCAGATGGAAAGATTCAACGGGACTTGATTCCAACGGCTGCAAGAAGTGCAGAGCTTGGCTGGACTGTTGCAACAGTAGATGAAGCACCACGACCTCAAACAACAATGGAGGGTCTTGCAGGACTTAAGACACCATTTCGTCCAGCAGGTCGAGTTACACCTGGAAACTCATCAGGCTTAAATGATGGCGCAACAGCAGCCATTCTTGCTAGTGAAGAAAAAGCACTAGAACTTGGATTAACTATTAAAGCCAAGATGGTCACATTTGCATTCGCTGGTGTTGAACCAGAGATCATGGGCTATGGACCAGTTCCTTCAACACTTAAAGCGCTCAAGCAGGCAGGCTTAAAAATTGAAGACATTGGTGCCTTTGAAATCAATGAGGCATTTGCTGTGCAGGTCATTGCCTTCCTTGATCATTTCGGAATTGCCGATGATGATCCCCGCGTGAATCCTTATGGTGGTGCAATCGCTGTTGGCCATCCATTGGCTTCATCGGGTGTTCGTTTAATGCTCAATTTGGCTCGCACCTTTGAAGCACGACCAGAGGTTCGCTACGGCATCACAACTATGTGTATTGGACTCGGAATGGGTGGCACTGTCATCTGGGAAAACCCACACTTCAAGGGAGCTAAGTAATTATGAGCACAGACATCACACTTCCAGCTGGAGCACCTGAAGAGGTTGTTACTCACGCACTTGTGCGCGATATTGATCTTTCTGCCTTTGGCGGTAAAGGCTCACTTGCACTTATAACTTTGGATAACGGCCACGATCACAATCGACCAAATACCTTCGGGCCACAGTCGGTTAATGCACTCAATGAAGCAATAACAGATGGCATTGGACGCAACCCAGCTGCTATCGCAATTACAGGTAAGCCCTTTATCTTTGCAGCAGGTGCTGACCTATCAGCACTTTCATTTCTAAATGATCGTAGCCAAGCACTAGCAATTGGAAAACTTGGTCACGATGTTTTCCGCCGCTTAGGTGAATCAAAGATCCCTACCTTCGCATTTATAAATGGATTGGCTTTGGGTGGTGGACTAGAAGTTGGCTTACATTGCCATTACCGCACAGTTGCATCAACTGCATTTACCGCACTGCCTGAAGTTTTCCTCGGCTTAGTGCCAGGTTGGGGCGGGGCAACAATCTTGCCTAAGTTAATTGGGCCAGAACGCGCCGTTCAAGTCATTATGTTAAATGCCCTCAACAACAACACGATGATGAAGGCTAAAGATGCATTAAAACTTGGTGTCGTCGATGCCATGTTTGATCCAGCAGATTTCCTAGAACGTTCAATAGGATTTGCAGTAGGCGTCCTCAATGGCACAACCAAGATCGATCGTGCTGATTACAGCAACGATCCCGCCTGGGAGACAGCACTTGCCACAGGAAAAGCTGCAGCACTCAAAAAATATGGCGGCGCAACTATTGCATCACCTATGAAAGCTCTTGAATTAATTGCTGCTGCGCGAAGTAACACGCTGGGTGAAGGTTTTGATGCAGAGGATCAAGTGCTTTCTGATTTGACCATGTCTGATCCACTTCGCTCCTCCCTATATGCATTCAACCTGATTCAGAAGAAACGCAAAAAGGTGGAAGGTGCGCCAAAACCAGCCTTGGCACGTAAGGTGACAAAGGTCGGCGTGGTTGGTGCTGGCTTAATGGCATCTCAGTTAGCCCTACTCATGGTTCGCAACCTCAAGTGCCCTGTTGTGATGACAGATATCGACCAAGAGCGCGCCGATAAAGGTGTTGCCTGGGTCAAGAACGAGTTAGCAAAATTGGTAGAAAAGAAGCGAATGAGTCCAGAGGCTGCGGGTCGACTCTCACTCTTGGTTTCAGGATCTGCTGATCAATCAGTATTTGCTGGATGCGATTTCATAATCGAAGCTATATTTGAAGAGCTATCTTTGAAGCAAGAGCTTTTCAAGAAGCTAGAAACTATCGTTTCACCAGAATGTGTATTAGCAACTAACACCTCTTCCCTATCAGTTGAACGAATGACTGAAGGATTGAAAAATCCAGAGCGTGTAGTTGGATTCCACTTCTTTAACCCAGTTGCTGTGATGCCTTTGCTAGAAGTTGCTCGCACATCAACCACAGATGATGCAACGACTGCCACAGCAATTGCCGTTGGCAAAGAACTGAAGAAGACAATGATCATTTGTAAGGATGCACCAGGATTTGTGGTGAACCGCTTGTTAACTCGCTTTATGGGCGAGGTAACAGATGCTGTTGATGAAGGAACCGCTCCTGCTGTTGCAGATTCAGCGATGATGGAGATCGGTTTCCCAATGTCCCCATTCCAGCTATTGGATCTTGTCGGACCTGGAGTTGCCTTGCACGTCTCTGAAACACTCCACAACAACCTTGGTCCTCGTTATCGAATCTCTCCTACTATGCAACGCATGGTTAAAGAGGGTGTTCGCTACTTCTATACGAAAAATGAGGATGGCACAGTTGCTGCAAACCCTGCCGCACTAGCTCTAGTTGAACAGGGAAGCACGCCATCTACGCCAGAGCAAGTTCGCTCACGTGCACTCAAAGCACTGGCAGAGGAGGCGCGAGCAATGCTTGATGAAGGTGTTGTTTCTACTCCTGCAGAAATTGATCTGTGCATGCTCATGGGAGCTGGCTGGCCAATGCACCTTGGTGGAATATTGCCGTATCTAGATCGTGAAGGAATTAGCGAATCAGTTACAGGCAAGCGCTTCCATGAAAAGGGCGTTGCCTCACTTCCTTAAGTTCAGGAAATCCAACCTGAAATCTGACGGACAATATTTGTTGGTGTAATCTCGAGATCTTCTAAGATTTCATTGCGCTTTGAGTGCTCGATGAATTCAAGAGGAATTCCAATGGAGTGCACTATGCGTTGACTTGCTGTTTCACGAAGAGCTTCTGAAATAGTACTTGCAATACCTGCATGCTTGATTCCATCTTCCATCACTACAACAGTTGAGTACTCACCGCACATTGCAATCACGGCTGGCGAAATAGGTTTAACCCACAAAGGATCTACCACGGATATCTCAATAGATTGTTCATGGGCAAGTCGAGCAACTT
>CANHFN010000114.1 GCA_947459935.1 Actinomycetota bacterium | reverse complement strand
TTGGTGGTCGATGTGTAATCAATTCAGTTAACTATGAAGATGGCGATGGTCCAACATCTAGATTTGCCAAGATTATGCCTTTGGTTAAGGAGCATGGAGCAAGCGTTGTTGCCCTCACGATTGATGAAGAGGGTCAGGCTCGAGATGCCGAGTGGAAATTGCGGGTTGCTAGACGTCTGATAAATGATCTCCACGATAACTGGGGCATGAACATCGGCGATATCTTGATCGATTGCCTTACTTTTCCCATCGCAACGGGTCAAGAGGAGACGCGTAAGGATGGGATCGAAACAATTGAGGCAATTAAACGACTAAAGATCGAATTCCCTGAGGTGCAAACAACTCTTGGAGTTAGCAATGTTTCATTCGGCTTAAATCCGGCGGCACGCGTGGTCCTCAATTCAGTTTTCTTACATGAATGTGTTCAAGCTGGTCTTGATTCAGCGATTGTGCATCCCTCCAAAATCACTCCTATGGCGCGCATTGATGAACGACAAAAGCAGGTCGCATTGGATCTGGTTTATGATCGCAGAACTTTCGATGGTGATGAGTGTACATATGATCCTTTGCAAGAGTTTCTCCAGTTATTTGACGGGGTAGAGCTTGCCACCAGCAAGAACGCACGAGCAGAGGCTCTTGCCGCTCTACCTTTGTTTGAGCGTTTGCAACGACGAATTATTGATGGCGAAAAGATAGGACTTGAAGATGACCTCAAGGCTGCCATGGAGCAAGGAACTCCACCTCTTGAAATCATTAACTCGCATTTGCTGGAAGGTATGAAGATTGTTGGAGAGCTATTCGGTAAGGGTGAAATGCAACTTCCCTTTGTTTTACAAAGTGCTGAAGTTATGAAGACGGCTGTTGCATTATTAGAACCGTTCATGGAGAAAACTGGGGATGAGGGACGCGGAACAATGCTCCTGGCGACAGTGCGTGGAGATGTGCACGACATTGGTAAAAACCTCGTGGATATTATCTTGACCAATAATGGTTATCGTGTGGTTAATATCGGCATTAAACAAACGATCAATCAGATTATCGATGGCGCAACAGAGAGTAACGCTGATGCGATTGGCATGAGTGGCCTGCTCGTTAAATCAACAGTAATCATGAAGGAAAACTTAGAAGAGCTAACCGCTCGAGGACTAGATCAACGCTGGCCAATTGTTCTTGGCGGTGCGGCGTTAACTCGTGCCTATGTTGAGCAAGATCTTGCTTCGATGTTTCCGGGCGAAGTTCGCTACGCACGCGATGCCTTTGAAGGCCTACGCTTGATGGATTCCATCATGGCGGTTAAGCGGGGTGAGGAAGGTGCTTCACTTCCTCCGCTTCGCGAAAGACGTGTTGCCAACACAAGGATCAAAGCAGAAGAAGCACCTGTTGATACCAAGAGAAGTGATGTTGCATCCGATAACTCAATTCCTACCCCTCCATTCTTTGGCTCCCGAGTAATTAAGGGCATTCAGTTATCTGATTACGCAGGAATGCTTGATGAACGTGCCCTCTTTGTTGGTCAATGGGGGCTCAAAGGAAATCGCGGCGAGTATGAAACGATGGTTGAAACCGAAGGTCGCCCACGTCTTCGGGCCCTGATTAATCAAGTGCAATCTCAAGGTTGGTTGAATGCTGCAGTTGTATATGGATATTTCCCTTGCTACAGCGAAGGTAATGACCTAGTCATCTTGCATCACGAAGGCGACAATAAGGGCAAAGAAAGAATCCGATTCAGTTTTCCTCGTCAAAGTCGTGATCGACGCTTGTGTATAAGTGACTTCTTTGCATCAAAAGAATCAGGAAAAACTGATGTTGTGGCGTTTCATGTGGTCACCATGGGTTCAACTGTGAGCGAGGCGGCAGCCAAACTATTTGCAGAAAACAATTATCGTGAATATCTAGAGCTGCACGGTCTTTCAGTTCAACTAACAGAGGCGTTAGCTGAACATTGGCATGCTCGTATGAGAGAAGAGTTGCAAGTCAAATCTGAGGATTCTTCTGATCTCCAAGGTATTTTGGATCAGGGATATCGAGGCTCTCGTTACTCCTTTGGATATCCAGCATGTCCTGACCTGGAACAGCAAGTTCAGTTGTGTGAGTTATTGGAGCCGGGTCGAATTGGTGTTGAACTTTCAGAAGAGTTCCAACTTCATCCGGAACAATCAACCTCTGCGATCATTGTTCACCATCCAGAGGCTAAATACTTCAATGCAAATTGATGAACGGAGTGAATAGTTTTTTCGAGGCTGTCTTTTTCGATATGGATGGCCTTCTGGTTGATTCTGAACCAGAGTGGTTGTTATCTGAAATAGAAGTTACCGCCCCTTATGGATATCTGTGGCTGCCCGAGGATCAGGTCGCATGTCTTGGCGGTCCACTCACAAGAGTTGGTCAGTACATATTTGATAAATGTGGCCAGCAGCAATCTCCGGAATACTTCACCCAAACTCTCATAGATACACAGGTAGCCCGAATGCGGGGCAATACACCAACCATGCCAGGGGCAATAAGCCTGTTAAAGGAGCTACAAAGCAATGGGGTTAAAACAGCTTTGGTTTCTGCAAGTCCCAGAAATATTGTTGATGCGGTTCTAGATAATTTAGGACATGACTTATTCCCATTTTCGATTAGCTCAGATGATGTGACAAACACTAAACCGAATCCTGAATGTTATGTAAAAGCGGCTCAAATATGTGGCGTAGAGGTATCTAATTGTCTGGTTTTTGAAGATTCCCTAACCGGCATGAATGCGGCTATAGCTAGCGGTGCTTTCTTGATTGGTGTTCCTCATTTAGTTGCGATAGAAGAATCAGAAAAAGTCAGGGTAATAAAATCTCTTGAGCAGCTTTCATTCGCAAAGTTGGCGGAATTGAGGGCAGAGTTCTCAACTGCGATTTAATCGTTATGTGCGGGGCAAATGTTTTTGAAATAGCACCAATCACAGAGTCGAGATGGCTTAGCCGGCCAGTATTCTTTTTCGATTGAGATGAAAATGTCTTGTGCAACTCGACGTAAAACTTTCTCTGTTGATTCTAATTCAGCAGAAGTTGGATTGCTTTTGACAATTTTCCCGTCTCCTAAATAGATCAATTGCAATAGACGGGGAAGGACTCCGTTGTTTTTCCAATATAGGAGGGCGTATACACGCAATTGAAAGAGGGCTTTTTCTTCCCAACCTGGTCGTGGTGCTTTTCCTGTTTTGTAATCAACGATTCGTACTTCACCTGTTGGAGCAACATCCAAACGATCAACGTATCCATGGAGATAAACATTTTCGTCGAAGTCATTCTCTAAATGCATTTCGCGATGAGTTGCTTCAAAGGTAGTGGGGTTTTCCAAAGTGAAGTAGGTTTTTAGCAAAGCAGCGGCGCGATCTATCCATTCCTTTTCATTAGTAACCATCTCAAGCAGAACTGGCTTGTCCGCGAGTTGAGCGCTCCAGCGTGATGGCAGTAATTCGACCGCTGATTCAACGGTACGTCCTGCTGCAGGGATTTCAAAGAGGTCTTGCAGAACTGTGTGAACCAAGGTCCCGCGCTCGGCATCTAGAGAAGGTGGTTCAGGCAACTTATCAATTTTGCGGTATTTGTATTGCTGCGGGCAGTTTTCATACTCACTGACCGCACTTGGCGACAGACGCAAAGATTTTTCATTACTCACGTGGCTGAAGATACTCGTACTTGTAGCTTTGATTTCGCCTAAGATAACCCCGTGTCTAATCTTGGGTATTTCGGAGCC
>CANHFN010000113.1 GCA_947459935.1 Actinomycetota bacterium | reverse complement strand
TAATTGGCGGTATCGGTGGGGACCTGAACTCAAACCAGGTCACTGAATATGTGCGGGGATTACTGCCGGGACAGGTAGCAGCCTTTGGTTCTAAACCTTTTACTATTGAAGCTCCTGGCTCTGACTTTCGTGTAGCAACAACAGTTTTGCCCTCATCTCTTGGTTCGGTAATCGTTGCGCAATCCTTGAGTGAATTTGATAAAACCACCCAAAGAATTGGTGTTGTCTTTCTTGTTATTGGTGGTCTTGTGCTTTTGTTTATCGCATTTGCTTCACGACAAGTAATCAAGATTGGTATGAAACCACTTACAAAGATTGAAGCAACTGCTGAAAAGATTGCTGCCGGTGATCTATCTGCGCGTCTAGAAAACTTTGAACCAGATACTGAAGTAGGACGATTGAGTACTTCACTTAACCAGATGCTTTCCCGAATTGAAGAATCCTTTACAGCGCGCACAGAAACTGAAAACAAACTACGCCGCTTTGTTGCAGATGCCAGCCATGAGCTGCGCACACCGCTTACCTCTATCCGCGGATTTGCAGAACTACATCGTCAAGGCGCAGTCCCTGAAGGTGAAAAGACAAAAGAACTCATCTCACGTATTGAAAAAGAATCAATACGAATGGGATCTCTAGTTGAAGATCTCTTGATGCTTGCTCGGATGGATCAATCTCGAGAGATAGTGATGGAAGATGTTGATCTTTCAACTCTTGTCAAAGAAGCAGTTTCATCTGCTCAGGCAGCTGGACCTGAACATCCAATTACTTCAGATGTTGCCCATGATGTTCACACACAGGGGGATGCTGACAAGATCTATCAGGTTGTGACTAACTTGCTGGCAAATGCTCGCGCACACACTCCAGCGGGCACTGCGATACATGTTGCGACTTATTCTGATGACAAAGGCACATATGTAACTGTTGCTGATAACGGTCCAGGCCTCACAACAGAGAACCAACAACATATCTTTGAGCGTTTCTATAGAGTTGATACCTCGCGCCAGCGCAACAGTAGTGATGGCAGCGGTCTTGGACTTTCAATTGTTGATGAGGTTATGAAAGCTCACGGTGGGGAAGTTTCAGTAACCTCAGAACTAGGTAATGGCGCAACTTTCACGCTGCATTTCAAAGCCTAGAACTTAATTAGCCCAAGGACTCCATAGATTTAAGAACTGCGATGCGTTCTGCAATCGGTGGGTGGGTAGAGAACAACTTTGATACCGACTTAGCATCTAGTGGTGATTCAATCCAGATGTGGGCAACAGCAGTTGATCGTTGATGCACAACAGTTGAATCTGCAGCTAGTACTTCCAAAGCAGAACGTAATCCTGCAGGGTTTCTTGTAAAGGCAACTGCGGTTGCATCAGCTAAGGATTCACGCTTGCGTGAAATTGCAGATTTAAGCATCATCGCTGCAAGCGGAGCCAAAATAAGAATGACTAGTGAGACAACTAGTAATAATGGGTTGCCTCCGCCATCGCGGTTGCGATCTCTGCCTCCGCCAAACCACATCATGCGGGTCAACATGTCAGACAAGATTGCAATCGCACCTGCTGTTGTTGCAGCAACTGCGCTCACTAATGTGTCGCGGTTTGCCACATGTGCCATTTCATGGGCAATGACACCTTGTAGTTGATCGCGATCCATCGCATCCAAAATACCTGTGGTGAAAGCGATGAGTGCATGCTCAGGATTTCGACCAGTTGCAAATGCATTCGGTGCGCTATCGATAACAATTGCAACTTTTGGCATAGGTAAGCCAGAGGCAATAGTTACTTCATGAATCAAATCAA
Organism: Actinomycetota bacterium; assembly: GCA_947459935.1. Classification (GTDB taxonomy): domain Bacteria; phylum Actinomycetota; class Actinomycetes; order Nanopelagicales; family Nanopelagicaceae; genus Planktophila. The sequence goes on along the minus strand of CANHFN010000113.1, from coordinate 1,942 downwards.
ATAGTTTTGGGTTGTCTGACTCTTGAATCAATTTTGCACCAGTCATAGTTAAAACCAGCTTGTCTGATCCGTAATACGAACCCCACACAGAAACTAATGCAATACCAACAGCAATTGGAACTATCCCTGCTGTTGATGTTCCAAAGTAGGTTAATGCGGCATAGACAACAAGCCACACCAAAACACCCATGCCAACTAGCAAGCCAATGGTTTTGCGGCGGTTTGCCGCTTGCATCGTTCTAAAGTTCATTAGAACTTAACGTTTGGAACGTTACGATCTTGAGGGTTTTCAACCTCATAAAACTCGCGCTCTGTTACCTTTGCAAGACCGGCAAAAAGACTGCTTGGTATGGTCTTTACAGCGGTATTAAGCGAGCGCACATTGTCGTTATAGAACTGACGTGCAAAAGAAACTTTGTTTTCAGTTGTTGACAACTCTTCTTGTAGTGACAAAAAGTTTGCGGATGCTTTGAGATCTGGATACGCCTCAGCAACTGCAAGTAGCCCTCGTAGTGCTTGTGTGAGCATGCCATCTGCTGCCGCAGTATCTGCAACGGATGAAGCAGTTGTTGCCTTTGCGCGAGCGGTAACTACTGCATCAAATGTTGATTGCTCGTGGGCTGCATATCCCTTAACAGTTTCAACTAAGTTAGGAATCAAATCAGCACGACGCTTTAGCTGGACTTCGATCTGCGACCATGCTTCATCAACGGTTATGTTTAATCGAATCAATCGGTTGTATTGAGAGATGATAAAGACAGCGATAAGAGCAACTACACCTAGAACAATGATTGTTTTCATACCTAATTAAACCGCGCTTTCAGCCGTTTTATTCCTAGAGTCCGGAGTTGAAGCCTGAGAATTTCTCCAGAGTAGGCTCAGGAGTAGAGCCAGAACTACCCAGAGAATAAGTGATTTATGCCTAAAGGCCGTGCCCATATTTCCTTCGTACGCCCCCGCACCTACTACGTACAAAGCGAAGAAAATCAGGGAAGGTGCCAGCTGATTAAATCTTGGAATCCCGCGGCGTTTAACTATCAAGAAAGCGATTAATCCAAAAGCTAAAAGCCATATGAGATTTTCAGTAGCTGCAAAAGCGCTAGATGCACTGGTGACATCTCCAGCAATAAATGGCCTCAATAGAAAAGTAGTAGTCATATAGGGGGCTCGCCAGATAATGCAAGCGTATGTTTCTACCCGACTTGGGGTTGAAGCAATAACTGAATTCTCAGAAAGTGGACAGTCGGGCGTTTCTATTATTGAAGCAGCAGCAACTTGGTTCCCGGCATGTTTAGTAGGAATCCCATCAACCATGGTGATTACTACTCCTGGGTCTTCAATAATTGAAACTCCGGCATTGCCACTGGTCGCAATACTGCCTAGAAAGACTCCAGATAGAACTGCGGCAATTGCAATCAGTGACTTAGCTTGCCTGATCTGTGTTATGAGAAAGATCAGTAAACCAACACCTAGAACCAACCCCACTTGTGGTCTTGTGCTGTAACACATGACTATTGAAGCAAAGAGTGCCAAATACATGAATGCTTGAAAACGTGTACTTAGGTGGAAAATTGCATACACTGAAATGAATGCGAGCAACACCCAAAATTCATTCGGGCCTTCACGTAATCCTAAAGTTGACCAAACAAAGTGGCTCGGTAGAAAAGCGAAAACTGTAAAGAAAAGAAGAATTAAGCGAGTATTAAACTTACTTAAATCATCTTTCTTGTTGAGTTGTTTTACAGCCAGAAAAGTTAAAAGAACTAGGCTTAAAAAGCCATAAATGGAAGAGATCAATCTGACAGCATCAAGTTCATTCATCCCAATACGATTTAATGCGCTTGAAGGAATAATGATTGATCGGCCTGAGAGATATAGGCCTTCCCCAAAGGCTGGAAAATCCGCAGCGGGCTTAGATTCTGCAATCCATTTTGTTAAAGAT
>CANHFN010000112.1 GCA_947459935.1 Actinomycetota bacterium | reverse complement strand
GGAACCGCAAATTCATTCTCGCGCCATTTCAGCGAAGTAATACGCGCACCGTTGTCATCATCAATTGCGATTTGAAATTCAGCATCATCAATAAATTGCATTAGGCATCCAACGCTTCTACTAATTCGTGCAGTCGTGGTGGCTGAGCGCCAGCACGTGAAACAGTAATTCCTGCTGCAACTGCGGCCCTATGCAGCACAGCATTTAAAACCTGTCCGTGAAGCCCCGAAACTGAGTGTTTAACAATGCCTTCAACAAGGACAGCGCCCACGGTGTCGCCAGCCCCAACTGTGTCCACAACGCTTACTTTGGCACCCGCTACCTCTTCTAAACCGTGTTCGGTATAACCAATGATTCCCTTGGCCCCGCGGGTAATAACAACAAGTGAAGTTCCACCAGCAATCCAGCGCTGTGCCACCTCATCCATTGCCTCATCTGGATAAAGCCAGGAAACATCATCATCAGAGAGCTTTACAACACTTGAAATTCCAACCCATTTCTCAACAGCTGCTCGGTATTGCCCTCGATCTCCCACAACAGAGGTGCGCACATTGGGATCAAAGACAATAGGTGCAAACTCCGCTGTCTTTATCGCCCACTCATGCAAAACACTAGATGCTGGTTCAACGATTGTGACCAGGGTGCCAATGTGTAGAACAGCTGGCTTTAACCGCTCAGGATCAGGCAACCACGAGTGCGCAAAATCAAATGTTGCGGTGCCAACAATTAAGAATTCATAACTAGCAGAGCCCGTTGCATCTAAAGTTACTGTTGCCGTAGAAGTTGGTTTGTCGCTACTTAATGCCAATGAAAGCCCAACGCCATCTCGCTCTAACTCTTTGCGAGCGCTAACCCCAAATGCATCAGTTGAAATCCCATCAATAAAATCGACTTCATATCCCAATCGCGCCAGAGCTTTTGCGGTATTTGCCGGCCCACCACCAACAACTGGACCGGTTGGCAAAATATCTATTAAAACTTCACCACACACCCAGATGCTCATAGAAATTCACCTGTTGTAGTCGCCATGTGCTCAATTGTGCCTTAATCTGCCTCCATGATCACTATTCCAGAATCCGACTTAGTAGTTCACCCGCTCTGCCTAGGTAGCAACATCTTTGGCGCTGCTGCCACAGAGGCCCAGTCCCATCTGGTGATGGATGCCTATCGCAGCCACGGCGGAAACTTCATTGATACGGCAGATATGTATAACCAGTGGATCGACGGCCATGTTGGCGGGGAATCAGAGTCAGTGATCGGATCATGGCTGAAATCACGCGGCAATCGCGCAGATATGGTGATTGCAACCAAGGTTTCCAAGATGGATCGCAGACCAGGGTTATCTGCCAAGAACATCATTGCTGCCTGCGAAGAGTCACTCAATCGCTTGCAAACCGATTACATCGATCTCTACTACAGCCACTCAGATGATGAAACAGTCTCACTAGAAGAAACCCTCGGTGCCTACGCACAACTAATCGCTGAAGGAAAGGTTCGCTACATCGCAGCCTCTAACTTCACCCCAGCACGTGTTCGGGAATCAATTAAGTTCAGTGAAGATAACAACTTGCCCTCATATATTGCTGTGCAAGATTTATATAACTTAGTTGATCGCACCACCTATGAAGGTGAAATGGCCCAAACGGTGGCAGATCTTGGCATTTCCAATATTCCCTTCTACGGAATTGCCCGCGGTTTCTTAACAGGCAAGTATCGTCCGGGAGTTACTGATGTTGATTCAATGCGCCCAGCTGCTCTTGTCTATACAACCGATAAGAACTACGCGGTTCTAACTGCCATGGATGAGATCGCACAAGCACATAACGCACCGTTGGCAGCAATCGCACTTGGTTGGCTTCGCGCACAACCTACAGTCAGTGCGCCAATTGCATCAGCACGTACCGTGACTCAATTGGAGGAGATCATTCAAGTTGTTGAATTAACGCCTGAAGAAGTTTCAAGACTCAACAGCATCAGTGCTTAATCTCTAGGCCACTCCTTCTTTATTTTCTTTATCTCATTCTTTACATAGGGAATCGCTTCAGTTTTATACCAGTCATCGATCTTGATGCCATAGACAGATTCAAATGCGCTTTGCCACCCCTTGGAGGGTGAACTTTCCATCCACTCAATTGCCTTAGCTTGCCCATACTTTGACAGTAGTTGTTCATAGATCAACATTCCCAGTGAATATCCCAGCTTTCCGGGGAAGGTGCATTGAGGTGAATTCTGTGGCTCTGTCGATTTAATCATTGCGTAAATCTGATCTTCAGTAGCGGTCCACAAATCATTTTGCTGGCTCTCCAAGGACATTCTTACCGAACCATTTCTAATCAAGTATTCATTGGCTTTGGTATTTTTAATGAACAAACCAACGATGATATTGGCGTATACATTTGCTCCGCCTTCCATCGCCCAACATGGAAGTGCATTCACATTTCCCTTTAGGAAGTAAATTTGTGCGGCATGTGAATACTCATGCGAAGCTGTTGAATAATCCAGTGGATATAGTTTTGTTCGGCCATTGCCTCTTAAATACTGCATCAAATAGGTTCCTTGGACATAAGAGAGTCCACCCAACATTAATTGATTGCCTTCCATCCCAATTCTTCGTTCCACTTCCGCCAAATACATCGGAGATGAGTGACCATAAAAAGCTATTCTGCTCAGGAACCAATCTTTATCTTCAGTTCCAGAGTAAATCACTGGAAACTTCAGCGAGCTCTTTATATCGGTTGACCAAAACTTTGCCCCTGCGTTTATGCCAGTGGTTATCAATTCCTTGTATACAGGATCGGCATCTTTACCAAACTCAAAAATTATTTCGGGTTGATTGTTGGCGGATTGATTCAAACGGTTAGAAAATTGTGCAATTAATGAATCCAGGGCTTCGGACTCATCCCATGGCTGGGTTGGTGTTGGGGATGGAGAAGGCGAAGGCGTTGGGGTTGGAGTTGGGGTTGGAGTTGGGGTTGGAGTTGGTGTTGGCTTAACAACTGGAACACCTTTATTCCAAACAAGCTTCTTGCCACTCTTTACACATGTGTACTTCAAACCTTTACTGATCGAAGTTGCACCCACTTTGCTACAACTTTGCCCGCTTTTGACCGAAGCTGTAGCCAAAGGAGAGACGGCTAAAAACAACAGGGCAGCACAGAGCCCAATGCTGTATTTCCGCGCATGCTTCATGGGAAAAGCATCCCTGAATATCCCTCTGATTTAAAGATCAGCACGCCAAGCCTGACCAGACACATATCTATTCTCCACAGTGACTCAACTAGAAGAGATCATTCAGGTTGTTGAATTAACGCAAGCAGAGGTAGAAAAGCTAAACGTTATATCTGCTTGAAGTTGCTGTAGGTTCATGGCATGAACACTTATATTCGAATAAGCCATGAGTTGCGCAGAAGCGCCGAACTAGCCACCATGGACGGACAACGAACAGTAAGTGGCCAAATTCAATACTGGGCAAAAATCGGTAAAGCATGCATTGATAACCCAGATTTACCCGTAAATTTCGTAGTTGATTCCCTGGCTTCACTTACACAAAGTGAAATTGAGCAATCACCTTTTACAAGGATTTGATTTAGGAACTTTTCTCACTTAACCGCTTAGCCATAGTCACTGCAACATTGAGCCACTTAGCTACTTGAGCATCGGTGAAACCATTTGAGTTCAAGACATAGAGGCCAGTCATGGTGTCGCCGTTGAACTGGTAGAAGCCCAACAAGGTTCTTTTCTGTTCTCCACTGTC
>CANHFN010000111.1 GCA_947459935.1 Actinomycetota bacterium | reverse complement strand
TGCTCACATTCTGGGTAATTACAAAGATGGTTGCTGCGATGAATGGCTTAGCTCGACTTGAACTACCCATTACAAATTATGGAACCGAACTAGCATTGATAGCTGCAGCTTTACTCATTGTGCGGGTTGGGCTGGAGGACGTAGCTGTTGAGCACTATCCAATGCGACTGCGTAGTTTGCATGTCGAAATCAATAAACCAACACAGAGCCAAAAGGTAAGAACTTTAGTATTTAAAATTGCAGTCTTCTTCATCATGGCAGCACCTTTTGTAGGCTCACTAGTCAATCTCGTGCTGGGAACTATCTTGTTTGCACTTCCACAGATCACATCTCTTAGCCTCGAAGATAACCTTCCTAAGAAGAAGATTTACCTACCAAAAGGTGTCTTTAAGACCGTCGTGATGATCTTTGTGATGGCACTTGCTGGCAACCTGATTGAAGGGGCGTTTAGTAGCCCAGAGGCCTTTTTAAAGTGGAGTTTTGTTGTTATGGCACTGCCTGGTTTCATACTTCACTACTTGGATGCGATTTCAGATCAGCCTGAAACGGATTGGAAAACTACAGAGAATGGTCGCAAGCTCTATCGCGCTGGCGGAGTAGTTGTCTTCATCCTGATGGTTCTAGTTGTCATGGGCGTAGATATCGCAGGCTGGCTGGTTGGGTAATACTTAGCGCATGACAAAAGTGTTACTCACCGGCTTTGAGCCATTTGGTAACGCAACCTCAAACCCATCAGGTGAGATTGTTAAACAGATAAGTGGTGACAACATTGTTACTGCGATTTTGCCTGTGGCATATGCGCAATCTGCAGAGAGATTATTGTCCTTAATAGAACAACATAACCCAGATGTAGTTATTTGTTTAGGTCAAGCCGAGGGTCGAACAGCGATAACACCTGAGCGAGTGGCAATAAATTTAGATGATGCACGGCTTACAGATAATGAAGGTGTTTTAAGAAATGATGTGAAGATCCTCGAGGATGGTCCGGCTGCATACTTTTCAACTCTTCCAATCAATGAAATTGTTGCCGCGATTAATGCACAAGGAATACCAGCTGCAGTTTCACTCAGTGCGGGTGCGTTTTTATGTAATCATGTTTTCTATGTTGCACAGAATAAGTTTGCGGGAAGCAGTATTCGCAGTGGGTTTGTGCACGTTCCTTTAATGGATTCACAAGCATCAGAGTTTCCAGGATTACCAACAATGCCGTTAGATCAGATGGTTAGAGCTGTTCGAGCAATAATTGAAGTAGTGGCTTAAGGGTATAAACCACGGAGTTTATGAGCCTCGGCAACACGGCCCACACCGATCATATGAGCAGCTTCACGCCACGAAACCTTTTTAGTTGTTGCAGTGTTTTCGACCTCTTTAAATGATCTCATCATGATTTCATTTAGGTTTGATTTAACTTCTTCTGCTGACCAGAAGTAGTTCTGCTTATCTTGGACCCACTCGAAGTAAGAAACGATCACACCACCTGAGTTTGCAAGGATGTCAGGAACTGTCAAAATCCCCTTATCAATAAGGATTCTGTCGCCGGCCGGTGTTGTTGGCGCGTTTGCGCCTTCAACAACAATCTTCGCCTTAATGCCCACTGCAGTTTTTTCTGTAATTGCATCAGAAAGAGCAGCAGGAATTAGCACATCAACCTCTAGGTGCAGAAGTTCTTCTTGTGTCATCGCATCTGTGCCTGGCATATTCAGATTGCCATGGTCTGTGAAATATTTCCATAAATCTGCAACGCTACTAAAGCCAGTGACTGCGCCATTTACATCGCTGACTGCGACAACTTTCAAACCAAGATTTTCAAGACCAATTGCAGTCCAATAGCCAACTTTTCCAAAACCTTGCACTGCAACTGTTGCGCCTGCTGGATTAATTCCTCGCGCCTTGAGCGCCTCAACAGAAGAAATAACAACACCATCTCCAGTTGCAGAGGTGCGGCCCAATGAACCACCAAGCACAATTGGTTTGCCTGTTACAACACCAGGTACTGAGTAACCAGCATTCACAGAGTATGTGTCCATCATCCATGCCATGTTGCGCTCATCTGTTCCTACATCTGGTGCTGGAATATCTCTCTCAGGTCCAATGATTGGAAGAATTTCAGAGGTGTAGCGTCTGGTAAGTCGCTCGTTTTCTCGTTCAGAAAGATCCTTTGGATCTACAGCAATGCCACCTTTAGCGCCACCGTATGGAAGATTTGTCAGCGCACACTTCCACGTCATCAACATAGCTAACGCAACAGTCTCATCCATATCTATAGATGGGTGAAAGCGAACTCCACCTTTTGAAGGCCCACGTGTTGTTGAGTATTGGACTCTAAAACCTTTATACATTTCAACATCGCCATTATCACGGCGTAGCGGGACGGCAACTTCCAAAATACGTCGAGGCGTAGAAAGGGTCTGCCAATCATTTTCTGAAAGGCCGAGAAGATCTACAGCACGTTGTAGCTGTTCTCTAGCGGTATCGAGTGCTGACTCCATTGTCATGTATCTCTTTCCACTAAGTTATGCGCGAAGCGCCTTTGCAAATTCACGGAAATCTTCAACAAGTAAATCAATTTCAGTTTGACCATGAGCCAAAGAAATCAACCACTGCTCATCTAATCCTGGAGGAGTAATGATTCCGCGGTTAAGTGCGAATAACCAATGCGCTTCTGCGATGCCAAAGTCAGTTGCTTTGTAGTCACGGTAGTTGCGTACTGGTGTTGTGGACCAAGTAACACAACCCTTAACGCCAAACCCAACAGTGTGTGCAGGTAATTGGTATTCATCAATAACTTCGCTGATGCGATCTAGTGCTTGCTGGTTAAGAGTTTCTGCAGCAGCAAGTGCTTCATCTGTACAAAGGCGATCAATTGCGCGAACACCAGCCATTGCAAGGGGATTACCGTTGAATGTTCCGAAGTGCGCCATTTTGCCGTTTGTCACAAAATCCATGTACTTCTTCTTGCCACCAAATGCAGCCAATGGAACTCCGCCACCGATTGATTTTGCAAGGGTGATGAGATCTGGTTCAACACCAAGTCGAACAGATGCACCATGAGCACCAGCTGTAAGACCTGTCTTTACTTCATCAAAGATAAGAATGACGTTGTACTCATCGCATAGTTCGCGAACTCGCTCTAGGTAGCCAGCATCTGGTAAAACTATTGCAAGGTTTTCTAGAACTGGCTCAACGATATAGCAGGCAATCTTTGAAGCGTTCTTCTCAAACATTGCTTCAAGTGCAGGAAGATTGTTGTAAGGAACTACGTAAATGTCTCCTGGAACTAAGTTGGAATCTATCACCGCAGTTGGCTCTTCTGGATCGCCAGCCTTGTCTAAGGGCGGTTTGGCTGAAACCACAAAAGGATCGTAGCTACCGTGGTAGCCACCTTCGACTTTAAGAATTCCCATCTTGCCTGATGCAGATCGTGCAACACGAACTGCATACATTGTTGATTCAGTACCGCTGTTAGTAAAGCGAACTTGGTCAATTTTAAATCGTCGGCAAATCATTTCTGCAGCGTCAGTTGAAATTGGTGATGGTGTTACGAAAAGCATTCCTGTTGTTAGTGAGCTTTGGATCTCTTCAATAACAGTTGGGTTTAGGTGTCCCGCAAACATTGCACCGAAGCCCATAGATAGATCTAGGAGCTGACGACCATCAACATCGGTCATGTATGCGCCTTTGGCTGAGACAATTGAGATTGGGTAGGGATCCCAGTGCTGGAAACTAGAGGTAACTCCTAAAGGCAAGGATTTAAATGATCGGCGGCTCTCTTCGGCGCTCT